>CAKMZF010000015.1 GCA_929200405.1 uncultured Gammaproteobacteria bacterium
ATTACTGGGTTGATTATGCTCTATGAAAGTCACTTTGAGACTAAATTTGGGGAGCGTTATCATATTGAAGTGATGGGTGAAAAAATGGCAGTGAATGAGCAGGCCGAAAAAGCACTGGATATTTTTACTGCCGGAGAGCTGGTGCAATACATCTCTCCGAAAAGTAAAAGCGTAGCCAGTTTGTTCGATATCCGTGCTGATGATGTTCGGCATATTGTCGCTGTAGATCCTTACTCAGGAACGGTGCTTGGGACAATCAAACGTAATGATAGTTGGTATGCTTTTGCTTCGGACATACACGGTACTTTATTGATAGGAGATATTGGAGACCGACTCATTGAGATAGCTGCAGGGCTTGCGATAGTCTTACTTATCACAGGCCTGTATTTGTGGTGGCCGAGAAGCAGTCGAACCTTAGTAGATGCTCTGCGCTTTAAGCTGAGCGGCAAAGGGCGAGTGTTTTGGAAGCAGTTGCATGCAAGCACAGGTTTTTATATCTCAATTATACTCATGTTTTTTCTACTGTCAGGTATGGCTTGGACGGGAGTATGGGGTGCTAAAATAGTGCAACCGTGGAACAGTTTTCCAGCAGAAAAGTGGGGTGATATTCCTTTATCAGATGTCACACATGCCGCGATGAATGCCAAAGCATCACATGATGTCCCGTGGAATTTAGAGCAAACACCGATGCCAGAGTCTGGTTCTAATAAAGGCGTTTCGGGTTGGCCAGAAGGTAGAAAAGTTGAAATAAATGCTATCGTCGAGTATGCCGAACAATTAGGCTACCGTGGACAATATCGCGTCAACTTTCCCAGCGGTGAAGCCGGCGTGTTTACTTTGTCGGCAGACTCAATGAGTGGGGATACTCAAACCCCAACAGAAGATAGAACCGTACATATCGACCAATATACAGGCAAAATTTTAGCGGAAGCAAAGTTTGCCGACTATAATTTAATCGCTAAAAGTTTGGCAGTGGGTACTGCTTTGCATCAAGGTGATTTGGGGTTGTGGAATATAATATTGAATACCTTATTCTGTTTGTGTATTGTGTTTTTATGTATTAGTGGTGTTGTGATGTGGTGGATGAGGAGACCAGCAAATGCTCGGACTAAAATGAGTCTAACCGCGCCACCAATGCCAAAGAATCTCCCGCACTGGAAAGGCGCTATCTTTACTGGCTTATTAGTGTCTCTAGCATTTCCTTTGGTTGGCTTGGTGTTGTTAATAGGAATGGCTGCAGATATGTTTATTTCTTCAAGGCTCACAAAAGCCTCATTGCCCTCTAACTAATATGAGTTCCGTGCTTGGCAGGTTCAATAATTTGCCAAGCACTTCGTACTAAAGAGATACGGCTTTATGAATGCTTATTTATTGAAAACAATTAAAAGCGCAGTATCAGCAGATACGGTTGAGTTTGTCGAGACCATTCAGTCATTATGGAGCGATTATGGCAGCATTGACAGGTATCGATTAACTGGCGCAGCAGTCGATGAGATTGTTGTTAAGCATGTGCGGTTACCACAAAAAATTCAGCATCCTCTGGGTTGGAATGGCAAGCGATCACATCAGCGCAAGTTGACATCTTACTGTGTTGAAACGGAGTGGTATAAATCATGGTCGAGATATTGCAATGATGACTGCCGCGTGCCATATTGTTTTGCACAAGCGCAACGTGACGATGAATTTCTGATGGTGTTAGAAGACTTGGACACTAGTGGCTATTCGCTTAGAAAAACTCAGCCAACGATAAATGACATGCATAGTTGCCTGCAATGGCTGGCAAACTTTCATGCGAAATTTATGGGTAAGTTGCCTACAGGGCTATGGCCAACGGGAACTTACTGGCATTTAGAGACACGACCTGATGAGTTGGCAAATCTACCAGACGATGAAGCGCTAAAAGCAGCGGCACCACGGTTAGACCAAATGTTGAGACAAACGCCCTATCAGACAATAGTTCATGGTGATGCCAAGTTGGCGAATTTTTGCTTCCCCACGGCAACTTCTGATAACGTAGCAATGGTGGATTTTCAGTATGTCGGCGGTGGTTGTGGGATTAAAGATGTTGCTTATTTTATTAGCAGTTGCTTAAATGAGCAGGATTGTGAAACGATGGAAGCTATCCTTTTGGATAACTATTTCGAATCACTCAAGCACGCCTTAGAGACTTGGCAACCAGCAATAGACCCTCAAGCTGTAGAGGAGACTTGGCGACCACTATACTCAATAGCTTGGACAGATTTCTATCGGTTCTTGAAAGGCTGGAATCCAGAGCACTGGAAAATTCATGGTTATAGTGAACGACTTGCCAGAGAGGTGTTGAAGAGTCTTAATCAGCTGTAATCTTCATCAACACTGAAAAGGCGAGGGTGTTTGGGCGTTATTCTACGGTAAAAATCCATGATATGGCGCATATCTGCCTCTCTATCATCTGTTAAATGATAGACCTCGCCAATGCCAGATTGCTTCTTTTCATAATCCAAATATCCCAATAAAAGTGGTACATTTGCTTCTTTTGCAGTGTGATAGAAGCCAGTTTTCCATGCCGTGCTTTTGCTGCGAGTGGCTTCTGGTGTGATAACCATGAATAAATCTTCATCACTTTGCAATAATAACTGCGCCATGTGACTAGCCATCTTAATGCGTGGTTTGCCTTTTTCCGGCGTCCGGTCAATAGGTAATGCGCCAAGACGACGGAAAAAGCCAGAAAATGGAAATATCATCCATTCTTTCTTGATGGTGAATCGGTAGGGAAGTTTTAATATATCTGCAGTTCCCATTCCGTAAATGAAATCCCAGTTGCTAGTGTGGGGCGCGACAATTAGCACATATTTTTGCGGAGTGTTTGGCGTTTCTAAGTCGTTTAAAGCATTGATAGCAGTCCATTTGGACCATTGAAACCAAAGGCGACAGGTATATGAAAACAGCGAAAACTTATGTGCCAATCTTATTTCCTCTGTTAACGTATGTGAAAATGGCCAAAAAGAGATTTGGGCAAGTTGATTTTTAATAATTAGGAGTTTGCTTGCCGTTTGACATGAAGTATATCAAGAAAATAGCGACTTGACATGATCTATTCATTTAGCAGTTAGAAACTATTAGGATTGAATAAGCTTGGAGATATTTAAATTTGCGAATATTGAGCTACACAATAGCAACAAAATCTGCTCCTGCTCTGGTTATAGGCACAAGAAATATCTTTCAACGATTGTATAATGTGCAATAAACAGATTTTGGGATTGATTTTCGTCTCTCATAATCTATGATTAAGCCCAAATAAAACCTTCAAATTTCCAAAACATATAAGAGCCTTCAGAATGAATTTACCAGAGCTAAAAAATAAAAAAATCGGCATGTGCGTTTCCGGTGGTTTAGATAGCAAAACAGTCACCAAAAAACTGATGGAAGAAGGCTTAGAAGTGATCTGCTTCACTGCTGATCTTGCACAACCAGATGAAAAAGATATCAATGACGTTGCGGTCAAAATGAGTCCATGTGGCGCAGAAACTGTGATAGTGGACTTGAAAGATCAAATGGCAGAGGCTTGCTTTGAGGTCATTAAAGCGTCAGCCACCTATGATGGCGGCTATTGGAACACTACAGGTATTGCCAGAGCAGTTACAGTGCAAGGATTGGTTCGAGCAATGAAAGCAAGAGATATCAATGTATTGGCACATGGCGCGACAGGTCGTGGCAATGATCAAATGCGGTTTGAAAGATACACTCGGTCACTAGCTCCAGAAATGGAAGTCTACGCGCCATGGAGAGATGCTGAACTGTTGGAGCAATTTCCTGGCCGTACCGAAATGGCTGATTATTTAGCGACGTTCCAAATACCAGCTGTAGTTGGTATGAAAAAGAAATATTCAACAGATGCGAACTTGGCAGGCTTGTCACATGAAGCAGAAGACTTAGAGAGTTTAGAGACGTCATGCCTAATCGTGGAGTCTACAATGGGAGTTTGGCCACAAGATGCGCCAGATGAAATTGAAGAGATTAGTATCCGCTACAAAGCCGGACGGGCGATTGAAATCAATGGTAAAGCAGTTAACCCTTTGCAAGCGATGGAGTTAGCGAATGAGATTGGCGGTAGAAATGGTGTCTGGATGAAGAATGCCCTAGAAAATCGAATCATCGGTACCAAGAGTCGTGGTGTCTACGAGGCGCCGGGCATGGAAGTGTTAAACCAAGGTCTGCAAAATATTCTGCAAGCAACATTGGATCGTCGTGCAACCGCACTTTATGGTCGAATGAGCACGCTCATTGCTGATCAAATATATGATGGTCGTTATTTTGATGAAGTTACCAAAGCAGCTCAAGCCGCGATTAACACGTTAACCCATAGTGCAACTGGTTTAGTTAAGCTGGGCTTGTACAAAGGTAATGTTTTCTTTAAGAGCTTAACCGAGTGTGGCGCCTCGCTTTATAATGAAGAAGACTCTTCAATGGAAGCGAGCGATGGCTTAAATCCAGTTTCTTCGCAGGGTTATGCAGATATAATTAGTGTTGAAGCAAGAGCGCTAGCAAAAGCGGGTCAATTTGCTGGAGACTCCTAAGCGTCAGTGGTTAAAGCCCGACTGATTCAAAGCTTATTTGAAGCCCCAATCCTTATCAATTTACAGCTGATAAGGGTTGAGGCTTTTTAATTTCGAAGACAGAAACCTTCGTATTATTTATTTTAGAGGGGAATTGCTGGGAGATTATTTTTCTAAGTCGCGAAGATAGCTGAATATGAGCCGATAAGATTTCGGTGGCTTATTGAATTTCTGTTCTTTTTTGGCATTTCTAATCAGCTGGTTGATGTGTTGTCTATCAACATCAGGGTGCTCAGTAGCTATTGTGTCGAGTATCGTCTTATCATCTGCCAATAGAGCATCTCTCCAGCCCTCAAGTTTATGAAGTAATCGCTTTTCTTGGTGAGAATTGTCTTTAAAAGCGTCGATTTTTTGGCGAATTTGATCTAACTTTTCACCAGCCAATAGCTTGCGAATGTGCTTGAGTTGGCGGTTTAGTGCAGAGCGCTGTAGCTTTTGTGCGGTGAGAACAGCTTCGTGACAAGTGGGCGCTAATGCCAGTTTCTCTATCTGAGCATCGGTTAATGACACAATGATTCTACCTAACTCTTCAATAGCCTGTTGTTCGCGTTTTAACTCAGACTTGGACGGGCCATAATCTATGTCATCCTCATCATGATAATTTTGGTCTAATTCATTCATAGCTGCATTTTACATCAGAAGCATAATTCGTGCCTGTCTTTCGTGCTTAGAAATGGAACTCATCTATCTCCCTAGATTTAGCGGTATATGAGAGTTTAATAAAAAAGAGAGCCTCATCAGAGACTCTCTTTAGTTGAGTGATAAGCTTAGTAGGTAATTTTAGCTATCTGAGTTTCTAGTGACATCCATTAACAACTTTTCAGTTTTAGCATCCTCAAGTCGATTGATGAATTTCTGTGCTTCCTGCTCATCACGTAGAGTCTTGGTGACTGATACGCTGGTTTGGAATAGCATCAAAGCAGACATTGCATAGAAGCCTTTTGCTGCGAAAGTGGCCTCCATGAAAAAGATACCGCCTGCCAGCATTACGACTGACGCTAAAAAGCTGGCAATGGTGAATAATCTCCATGCAGGAGTATGGGTTTCAGTAACGATTTGTGAGGTGTGTGTAGTGCTCATATAAGGCTCCTTATTAAAATAAAAAATAGGTGAGGTTTTTACATTATGCCGTTGTAGGCAGGGTGTTTGTTCTGGTGGTATTTAAGCGTACAAGTACATTGCTAGCACTAGCTTGCAAAGCTTCGCCACAGCCAGCGTTGGCTAGTTTTTCTATGATCGCTTTAGAATCGCTGCTGTTTTCGTACTCAGCAAGAATCTCTTGAGAGCGTGTAGTTTCTAACTGGCGCGTTTTGAGCCTAGCCAATGTTTCTTCAGCTTCGCGTAGAGTACAGGTTGAGGTACCATTTGCAGTTTGCACACTGTCTTGAGTTGCTTTGTTGGTTGCAGCTAAGCGCTCGCCTCGTTTTAAAGCTAGCAAACGTTGCTCATTTGATTTTAGCGTGCATTTGAGTCGTTTAAGTTCATTGCTAAAGCTGTCTATTGCAATTTTTGCGCTATCTCTTTCTGCTTCAAGGCTAGCGATCATCTCAGCGCCTTCCTGCGCTAAATCGGGTTTATCGTTTTCTAGCGCTGATATTGTGCGAGTCTCTAGATCTTGTATTTTGTCAAGCAGCTCTTGGTAAGCTGTTTGATCTTGTTCATGCTGAGCGCTTGATAGCGCGATGCTTTTACGGGCAGCAGTAATATCATGACTGCAGTCTCGGATTTGTTGGCGCAATATGGCCATGGCATTCTTATCAGTAAAGTGCTCATTAGCATCGTGTGCTTGGCTGCGCAGTAGTGTAATAATTGTCTTAAACATTTGCGGTCTCCGTGTTAAAGTTATTATGAACAGCGTTCATGAATGTACTATAGCAATAAATGAACATTGTTCAACGATTATTTTGAACAATGTTCATTTATTTTGCAGTGAGGGAGTTAAATGGCTGAATTTGATAAGAAAAAAAATATAGAAAAAAATAAAAAACTCGGAAAAAGAGAGATTAAACGTGAGAATCTACGAAATCGCTTACTAGAAGCAGCCTGCTCTCGAATTCAGAGAGAAGGGATTTATGGCCTGCGTGCTCGTGATATAACCGCGGATGCAGGTTGTGCTTTAGGAGGCTTATATACAGCCTTTGACAGTCTAGAAGATCTTATTATCCATGTTAATTCGCGAACTTTAGCGATGTTGGGCCAAGCACTGTCGACCGCATTGATAGAGACTGATGCGCCTGCGAAACAGCTTCATAACATGGCATTTGCTTATTTGTCTTTTGCTAACGAGCATACAAATTTATGGAGGGCATTGTTTGACCAGAACTTGCTGCCGCAAGGCTCGCCAGACTGGCATGAGTCTGAGCAGGGTGAGTTGCTGTCTTTAATTGGCAGACCTTTATCTAGGCTCTATCCAAATTTAGAGGAAAGTGCTTTGTCGATTCGCTCTCGAACTATTTTTTCAGCAGTGCATGGGATCGTGATGGTTTCTATCGAGCAGAGATATATTGCGGTCACAGGGCAGGCTTTAGTCGATGAGTTGACGCACTTCTTGGATCTAGTTGTAGATGCTGGCAGAGCTTCAAGGGATTAATGATATCAAATAAAAGAGATGTTAAAGAGAAAGAGCAGGCAACGCAGATTGCTTCCCCTTGCGTGCGTCAATGCTGTTTAGACAAGAATGATATTTGCTTGGGCTGTTTTCGAACACTGTCAGAGATTGTTAGTTGGTCGGCTTTGGATGCGGCGCAGAAACAAGATGTCATTGATAAGTGTTCGCAGAGGCGGGGAGCCTAGCATGGCTATTTCTTGGGTGAAGTTTGGCTTAAATGTGTTAGATTGCTGAATTTTTGTATTGACGTGTTCTACAATAGCCCTCATCTAGCAGGATGAGCTGGTATTTATCCAACAATATCAGACAGGCGAGTGTTTTAGGAAGTCGGCGAGAATGTCGTTAAATAGCGCCGGCTTTTCCAGGTGAACCGCGTGAGAACATTGTGCAACCACGCTTAAGCTGGCATTAGGTATTTCTTGCCAGAGCTGCTGTGGTAGTGGCCAGAGATAAGATTTGTCGAGATCTCCCCATAGCACTAGAGTTGGTGCCTTAATATTTGGCAATTCCGCTTCTCCTGACCAGTTTTTCATCGCGGTAAGGGCGGCAAGGCCGGCCGGTAGGCTGGCTTTTTTGGCAATATCCGCGCAAGCTTGGTAGCCGTTGCCGTTTTTACCGTCAGCGAACCATGTGGCAGCTATTCGCTTAGCTGTCATTGCTACGCCGTCTTGTTGCAGTCTTTGCTGTGACTGTTCTATAGTCTCAAACCTGCCTGGCATATTACCAATAGGTCCAGTGCCATATAGCACTAATTTCGATATCCGATGGGGAGCCAGTCTTATTATCTCCTGAACTATCATGCCGCCCATTGAATGGCCTAGTAGAAAAAAGTTGCCTATTTCTTGCTGGTCTAACTGAGTTAATACATATTGAGCGAAACTGGTAATGCTATCTACTGGAGGCAAATGGTTGTGCAGACCGAAACCGGGTAGGTCAGGGGTAATGACGGTGTAATCTCTAGAAAAATAATCTACTTGGTCAGACCACTGAGCACTGCCACCGAGATATCCATGCACAAAGACGAGTGTCGGTTTATTGGTTTTTGCTACTGATGAATTGATAGTTGCGCTCATTAAAAATGCCAGTTTGGTCATAGAAAAGAATCATAATAGCAGTAAATCCGCCATTTAGAATATTAACATGGCGAATGTCGGGCTGAGTAAGGTAACTTAATGTCGATATTAGGGATGCTGAAAAGATAAGTTTTCCGTCGGTTTTAGTAAAAAATATATGGTATTTTCCAAATTAGCTTATGTTTATCTAACAAACGGCATTATAGTGGTTTATAATTTAGTGATTATCAATCACATAGTGCAGGAAATCTTCATGTATCAAAAAATACTCGTCTCATTGGCTTTAAATCATGGTTATAGTATGAAAGCGTTGGAGCTTGCTAGAGGGCTTAAAGCAGAAGGTGGTGAGATCATCGCTGTGCACGCATTTGAACCCGTGCATACTTCGGTCAGCTTATTTGTAGATGATGAGTTGGTGAAAAAAGCCAGAGACTCGTCAGAGGATGAGCTTAGAAAGCGCATTGGTGATGCAGATGATGTGCAGATTAAATTATTAACGGGAACCGCTGGTAGCATGGTAACTGCCTATGCGAAAGAAGTGGGTGTGGATTGCATTATTCTTGGTTCACATAAACCAGGGTTAAAGGACTTTTTCTTGGGTTCTACGGCTGCGCGAATTATGCGTTACGCGCCATGTTCAGTACATGTTCTACGGATCGACTAAATTGTGCGTTAGTGCATAGTATTTTTTTAATTGCTATTAGTGCGCTCACTAATAGCAATTAATATTAACAAATTACTTTCCATTGGCATGTATGGACATGCACTGGTAAAATCACCTTTAAAAGCATTAACTCAAGCTATTATATAGAATATCTTTATCTCCCTTACTTTGAGCGCTATGTTAGGCTGACTAGCAAATAGACGAAGTATCACTACTCTTGTTTTTAAGAATATTGTCACCATTGCTAAGCTGTGTTTTGCGCCGCTTTGTGGCACAATGTGTTCAAATTTTAGATAAACCAATATTAGGATAAAAAATGACGGAATTTATGGATTTCGCAGTGCGGAACTGGTACTTATTTGTCGCCTTGTTTTTCTTTATCGGCTGGCTATTGGCCGCAGACACAATGCAGCGCCGCAAAGGTATCATCTCAGTTGATGCTCAAAAGGTTGTGCGATTAATGAATGATAATGCGGTGCAAGTTTATGATATCCGCAGTCATAAGGAATATCAGAATGGCTTTATATCAGGTGCTAAGCATATGGATCCGGCTAGTCTAGATAACTATATTACCGAGATACAAAAGTCTAAAAAATCACCGCTTATTGTGTGCGCCAGAGGTGCGACAGCCAGTGGTATTGCTGCAAAGCTGAAAAAATCAGGTGTAGAAGCGGATGTCTATGCATTAGCAGGTGGCATGCTGAAGTGGACAGAAGACAAATTACCGACAGTCAGAAAATAATAATTAACAATCTGGCTAATATAGGGCATGTAAAATGAATACAGATCAAGCAACCAATCAAGCGTTTGTTGAGATATATGTTTCGGCATTGTGTCCCTATTGCCATTGGGCTAAACAGATGCTGGATGGCAAGAGTATTCAGTATACAGCTTATTCTGTTGATCAAAATCCAAAAGCTCGTGAAGAAGCTAGCCGTCGTTCCAATCGTCACACAGTACCGCAAATATTTATCAACGGTACCAGCATTGGCGGTTTTGATGATATGAGCCTATTGCAGAGTCAAGGTAAGTTAGACGCAATGTTGGCAGAAGTGCCTTAAGCGTAATAGATGACTGAAATGAGTCAGCAGTTCATTAATAGTGCTATGGACTGAGAATACAATTTATACATTAGAAATATAGGATAAAAAAACATGAGTGAAGAAAAGAAAATTGCGATTCAGAAAATTTATATTAAAGACGCTTCATTAGAATCACCGAACTCACCACATATTTTTAATGTGAATGCTGCTGAAGATACCGCGCCTCAGGTGGATGTGCAGTTTAATATTGGCAATACCGTTTTGACTGAAACATTGTCTGAGATTACTTTAACATTGACTGTTAAGGCGGTAAGAGGCGACAAGAGTATTTATCTTGTAGAGCTAGTGCAAGGTGGAATTTTTGAAATGAAAGGATTCGAAGACGCAGCAAAACATCATATCGTGGGTGCATATGCTCCAGAGGTGTTGTTCCCATATGCTCGTGAAGCAGTAGATAGTCTGTTGATCAAAGCAGGCTTCCCACCATTGACTTTAGGGCCGGTGAACTTTGAGCAGTTTTATCGTGATAACCTAAAATCAAAAATGGAAGAAAGTGCAGCAGCGTCAGCAGCTGATGCAGAGCAAGCGACTCAGCACTAACTCGGTACAGTCTCTAGAGTCTGTTAGCTAAATTTCTGTACCTAAAGACTATACCAGTGCCAGTTGTGTTGAAGCTATAGCGTGAATATCAAGATGAAATACCTAGTACTCGGAGCTGGAAGCTGGGGTACTGCATTGGCGATGATGCTTGCCAAACAAGGTCAGCAAACCGCACTCTGGGGACACAATACAGCGCATATTGACGCGATGAAATCATCGGGGGTAAATAAAAAATATTTACCCGACTTTTCGTTACCATCTTCATTGCAATTAACAGCAGACTTAGATCGAGCGATTAAAGAGGCTGATGTCATACTTTGCATGACACCAACCTCCAGTTTGAACCATCTATTTGCAGTGATCGCACCTAAGCTTGGGGACAGGTTGTTGTTTTGGGGTTGTAAAGGTTTTGAGCGAGGAACATCCAAATTAATTCATGAGCTAGCGGCACAAGAAGGCTTGCCAGCACAGCAAATTGGGGCGATATCTGGGCCATCATTTGCGTTAGAAGTCGCACAGTTACAGCCAACAGCTTTGGTGGTTGCCAGTCAAAATTTATCTCTTGCAAGACAGCTAGCTAACAATATCAGTGAGCCGACGTTGCGCTGTTATCACAGTGACGATATTGCGGGTGTTGAGATTGGTGGTGCGCTCAAGAATGTCATTGCAGTAGCCGCTGGTATTGCCGATGGTCTAGGTTTTGGTGCTAACACTAGAGCGGCGTTAATTACTCGAGGACTTGCTGAGATGAGCCGTTTGGCAGAGTCCTTAGGGGCGAAACCATCAACAATGATGGGGCTTGCTGGTATGGGAGATTTATTGCTCACGGCCACTGATGACCAATCTAGGAATCGACGCTTTGGCTTGGCTTTAGGGGCAGGTATGTCCGTAGAAGCGGCGGAGCAAAGTGTAGGGCAGGTTGTCGAAGGTAAATATGCGGCTTATGGTGCTTTGCGAAGAGCGATAGCTAACCATGTTGACATGCCAATTACCAAGATGGTAGTAGCTATTTTGGAAGGTGAGGTTAGCCCTAAAGCGGCCATAAGTTCATTAATGACCAGACCTATAAAAGCCGAATAATAAGCAGTAGGCTGATGTGTTATTCTGTGTTCCAATCAAAGTTGATTGTAGCAGTATCGTCGGCCTGCCAGATCTTTTTCTCTTCCCTCAAATCTGCTGCGGTTAATGGATGTTGTTCAATCCATTGCTGAGATAATGTCAGTAAAATCTTTTCTCCCTCAGGCTGATAGCTGAGCTTGAGATAGGGAAGTTCGGTGGTTCGGTAACTGGTTTGTTGTGACCTGCACAGCAGGGCTGATAGGCGTAAGATACTCAGGAGCAATAAGAAATGGTTGAGTTCTTTCTCTGTGATAGTGCTAAGAATAGTAGTGTCAAACTTTTTACGATGTAAACCAATGAGTGCCGCAACTCGATATTGTACGGTCTTTGAGAATCCCGCCATATCACATTGTGAAATCAGATAAAAGCCATGTTTGTGGTGGCTGCTGTGACTGATAGCTAAACCAATTTCATGCAGCTTGGCAGCCCAGTTTAGTGTCTTGTTAGCTTCTAGTGATGGTGGGAAAAGCGTGGCGACTTGTTGGAACAGATGTGAGGAGACATTGCTCACGGCAATCGCTTGAATGGGGTTGACACTAAAGCGCTGCTGCAAAGCAGAGACGGATTGATCTCGTACATCTCTGGCCATTTCTCGACCTAGTAGCTCTACAATAATGCCTTCGCGTATGGCATTGTCAGAGCAGATTAATCTTTGTAAGTGTAGCGTTTTCATGGCGGCATATAAGATTAAAAAACCACCGGGAAACACCGTAGCGCGTTCGGGCTCAAAGCCAAAAGTCTCGCTTAGCATCTCGGTGCTCATGCCTTCTTGGCTGAGATAATCTGCTAGAGAGTCCATATGCCGCAGGGTAATTTCATCAACGTCATAGAGCTTTTTGAGTACATGAGATACCGCTTTAATGCTGCCAGATGCTCCTATAATTTCCTGCCAACCTTTCTTTTGCAATGATTTTTGAATTGATTGTAGATTAAGTTCCACTTTGGTTAAAGCATCGATTACTTGGGAGGTCGTTAAAGGCAGTTTGCCAAACTGCTGGCTAAAACCTATGCAGCCCATGCGGATGCTTTCTAGTTGGATGGGGGTTCTATCATTGCCAATGATAAACTCGGTACTGCCGCCGCCAATATCAATGACGAGGCGGTGATGAGAGTCATGGGGTAGGCTGCTGCATACGCCGATATAAATCAGTCTTGCCTCTTCAGCGCCGCTGATAATCTCAATCGGTGCGCCTAATAAAGCTTCTGCCTGGTCTATAAAATCAGCGTTATGTCGAATGCGACGCATGGTACTAGTGCCAACAACACGAATATGGGCATTGGTGATATTTTTAATGCGCTCACCAAATAGTGCCATGGTGTCTAAAGCGCGTTGACGAGTAGCGCTATCGAGCTTGCGGTTGGTATTTAAACCCGCCGCCAGTTGCACCATGACTTTAAGTTTATCGATGACTTGCAAGCTGCCATTGTCATCGCGAACAATGAGCATGTGAAAACTATTGGAGCCGAGATCAACGGCGACATAGGTGTGATTGTCCATAAATGTGTACAAATCTCTACGGTGAAATATTTATCACCATATTAACATAGACAGGAGATGGTAAGTTCTAGCGAAATCTCCGAGTATCCCCTAGCGGTAAATCACGTTAGAATATAGAGCTAATATTAATATTCAGCGTTTTTGAATTAGATAGCAAAATTGAATTATGCACATCTCAGCCTTGGTGGCTCGGGATTACTCAAAAGGTGAAAAATGGAAACCATCAAAACACGATTACTCATACTAGGCTCAGGGCCAGCGGGATACACGGCTGCGGTCTATGCGGCCAGAGCTAATCTGCAGCCGACGTTAGTAACAGGGCTAGAGCAGGGTGGGCAGTTGATGACAACTACCGAGGTAGAAAACTGGCCGGGTGATGCCCATGATATGACCGGGCCGCAGTTGATGGAGAGAATGAAAGAGCATGCTGAGGTCGTCAACACCAACATTATCTTTGACCATATTCATACCGTAGACTTCTCTCAAAAGCCTTTCAAGCTAAGTGGAGACAATAATCACTATCAGGCCGATGCAGTGATATTGGCAACTGGGGCGACTGCTAAATATATTGGTCTTGAGTCGGAGCAGGCTTTTAAGGGACGCGGCGTTTCTGCCTGTGCTACTTGTGATGGTTTCTTTTATAAAAACCAAGATGTCATGGTTGTCGGTGGAGGCAATACCGCTGTTGAGGAGGCGCTATATCTTTCCAATATCTGTAAAAATGTCACCATTGTACATCGCCGTGATAGCTTTCGTGCAGAAAAAATTCTAATTGATAGACTGATGGCAAAAGCTGAGAGTGGTAATATTACTCTCAAGCTAAACGCTGAGTTAGAAGAAGTTTTGGGTGACAATATGGGGGTAAATGGGGCGCGTATCCGCTACAAAGATGGCAGTGATGAAACGCTGGCATTAATGGGGGTGTTTATCGCCATTGGTCATAAGCCTAATACGGATTTATTTGAGGGGCAACTCGCAATGGAAGGAGGTTATCTAACCATACAGTCTGGTCTGACAGGCAATGCTACTCAGACTTCAGTCGCAGGCGTGTTTGCTGCTGGTGATGTTGCAGATCATGTCTACCGTCAAGCAATTACCTCAGCAGGCAGTGGTTGCATGGCAGCATTGGACGCTGAAAGATATTTAGATAATTTATAAAAATTATCTAAAGCCATCTGTTGCAACTTCTAAAAGCCCTTTTTTAAAAGGGCTTTTTTATTGTCAATCCAAGAAATAGTAGAGATTAACCAAGAAAGTGATGTTTTAAACATTATTTTATTAAAATAAAACTTTATTTTTTAACGGTGATAAAAGATAATGAGATTTAACATGAATGAATCTGACGATGAATAAGCAAAGCATTCGAGATACTCCAGCGCTATAAGCAACGGAATTAAAGCAATAGCAGCAGACTTAAACGCGATCAGATAGGAATACTGCATGATCGATGAATTTGACGTAGACAGCCTCTCTTTTGAGCAATTACGTGCGTTACAAGCGAGCGCAGAAAAAGCGCTAGAGAAACAAAAGCGCATAAAAATAGAAAGTCTTAGGAGTGAGATAGAAAAAATGCTCGCGGGTAATGGCTTTACCGTTAAAGAAGTATTTGCTGATTTAATACCAGAGCCGCCAGCCACTAAAATGGGGCTTCGAAAGCCAGCAACACCTAAATTTTTCAACCCTAATGACCCCTCTGTTACTTGGTCTGGTCGTGGCAAGCAGCCGCATTGGTTTCAAGAACATATTGCTGCAGGAAAATCGGTGGATGAAGTGCGATTGCCTGAGCCCAAAGAAAAATAAATTTAAAGTAAGTTTATATCTGAAGTTCCTAGCTTCCTAGTTCTTCTCAACCTATCCCATAGCATCACGAATTCTCGAATATCTTACATTCAGCTCTTCTTTTTAGGCTGTAAATACCACACTTTTGATAGATTATCTTAACTTACACTGAGTCTTTGTCAGTGCGGTGGCTATTGTAATGAAACCTAAATTTGATTTCCTGCGTAGATTAGAGATAGTCCTGAGCAACGGTAATTATCCAATTAAGTTGTTTAGATCAATATGAGATGATGGAGAAAGTGATGCAGAAAAAAAACCTTAATAGCTTGGGAGTAGTATCGTTAACAAGATCGTTAAAGCTGTTTGCGATCACTTGTTCCCTCATTTTTTCTCTGTTGCTATGCACGTCGGCATATACTGAAAGTCCTGATCCTGAGGCTGTTTTTAGCCATACTTCGGCTGATAGTGAAACGATGATGACGTTAATGTCTTTTGATAACAATCGTAAACAAGAGGTTCTACGGGCAATAGAGCAGGAGTGGCATCCCGGATTTATTCCGATGATACTGGAGCTTTATTATTTTGCCAATGATCGTGCACTCTCACGAAAGCTATTAGAAATATTACGAACTAAAACGGGTCAGCACTTTGGGACTGATTTAGACCAGTGGTACCAGTGGCTATGGGCGCAGCCAGAGAATCAGCATCCTGCTTATGCCTCTTTTAAGTCTGTTCTGTATGGGCGTATTGACCCAAGATTTTCAGACTATTTTCATTCTGATTATGCTACGGAGATACGGTTAGATGAAGTCCGCTGGGGTGGCGTTAAGCAAGATGGCATACCGCCACTACGTGGACCAGAGATGATTCCTGCCAAAGAGGCGAGCTATCTTAGCGATGATGACATAGTGTTTGGTGTTGAGGTCAATGGCGATGTCAGAGCTTACCCGAAGCGAATATTGGCATGGCATGAAATGTTTGTTGACACTATCGGTGGCGTTGCTTATGCCGGGGTTTATTGCACGCTGTGCGGTTCTGTTGTTATGTATGAAACGATAGCTGATGGTCGGCAATATCATCTCGGTACCAGCGGCTTTTTGTATCGCTCCAATAAACTTATGTATGATAAAGCAACGCAGTCGCTGTGGAATAGCACTTGGGGGCGGCCATCTATAGGCCCGCTGGTGGGAGCAGGAATAGAGCTGGAACTTGGCTATATCGTGACAACTACATGGAAGGCTTGGAAGCAACGGCATCCCGAGACTTTAGTATTGTCACTAAACACGGGGTATCAACGAAATTATGATGAAGGCGTGGCATACCAAAACTATTTTTCGACTCAAGATTTAATGTTTACGGTACCAGAGCTAGATACTAGGCTGCAGAATAAAGATGAAGTCTTAGCGCTGCGCTTTTCCGACACTGCGGAAACGTTGGCGATCGATGCTTACTTTCTAAATCGACATAATATTTACTATGATCAAGTTGGATCAAATAAGCTGGTGATATTGACTGACAGCTCTGGGGCGAACCGAGTATATCGTGCAGGAGAATCTTTGCTGGTGAGTTATGATGGCGGGCTGAGGGCAACGGATGATGCTGGTCAGGTATGGCGAGTAGAAGAGAGCGCCCTTATTTCAACAGAAGGAGTTAGATTATCTAGGCTGCCAGCCAGACGTGCCTTTTGGTTTGGTTGGTATGCCGCCTATAACGACACGAGATTGGTTAAATAGTAGCTTGCTACTATCAGTTCTAAGCACTATAGCGCTTAGATGGGGCGCTATAGTTTGTCTTCTGAGATATTATTCTTGGCATTAGCTGCCAATTACCCCGCCATCTTTTTTGGTAACGGTTAACAGGGAAGGCCTTGGTGGCATGTTATCGTTAAAGTCGGGCCAACGCGTGGTGGGTTTGTCAAAAGTACCTTTCTCACCGGGGTGCTGTACTGCGCAAAAGAAAGTTTTGTTGTCGGGCGTGAAGCAAGGGCCGCAAAGCTCTGCTTGATGAGGGGTGCGCAGAAAGTGTTGAGTCAGCGCTCTTTCATCACCATCGATAGGGCATACCCAAACGCCATCAGCAAAGCCATCTTTGTAAGCCCCATCGGTAGCGATCCAAAGGTTTCCACGGTTATCAAAAGCGCAATTGTCAGGGTCGGCAAGCCACCCGTTCGGAGATATATTGTCGTGATATTTCCCTGCTTCGGTTTCTGGATTACCAGCAATCAGTAGCATCTCCCAAGTGAAGGTCTCAGCTGCGTGATCACCATTAGGAGGAATCATTTCAATGATTTGCCCAGACTTATTTTTAGCCCTTGGGTTAGCAGCATTGATTTGATCAACTCTGCGTTTGGAATTGTTGGTGAGCATTATATAGACATTGCCATTGACAGGATTTACCTCAACGTCTTCTGGGCGATCCATTTGCGTTGCGCCGACAATATCGGCCGCCTTCCGTGCATCTAGCATGATGTCTGCTTGCGAATGAAATCCATTGCTTTGATCCAAACTATTCTCACCATATGTGAGTGGATGCCAAGTTAAAGAGCCATCGTCTTGAAAGTTCGCTACCGATAAAGTGCCTTTGTCTAATATATCCATATTGGCAGCTCTGTTATCGGGATTATATTTTTGCTCGCTAACGAATTTGTAGACATATTCAAAGCGTTGATCATCGCCTGTATAAGCGACAACTCTACCGTCAGTATTAATGTGAACATTGCAGCCTTCATGTTTGAGGCGGCCTAATGACGTGCGTTTTTTTGGGGTTGACGTTGGGTCGTAGGGATCAATCTCTACAATCCAACCACCATGCAGGGCAGCCGCAGGGTTTTTATCAATATTCCATTGATCATAATATTTACCCCAGATATAGCGAGCTTTGCCATCCAGCCCAAAGCGTTTATGGTTCTCGGCTTCTTTGGCGTTTTGGCTATCCCCTAAAAAGTACCCTTGTATATTCTCTTCTCCGGTGAGTACAGTACCCCATGGAGTTACCCCTCCAGCGCAGTTGCCAAAAGTCCCACCGGTTGCTATGCCATCGGCAAACATAGCTGTTTTTAACCGATCATTTCCGGCAGCGGCGCCATAAAACTGCATAGGTGTTTTCGGCGTAATGCGACGGTTGTATTTTGAATCGCGTATAACAGTCCATTTGTTGTCGCTGCGCTTTACCTCGACAATGCTCATGCCGTGGGCGGCGATATCAATATCAACCTGACTCTGGGTAAGTGCGCCGTTTTTGGGCGAGCCAGAATGCATCAGTTTTGGCAGAGTATATTCGTGGTTAACTGCTAATAAGCCATGATCTGAATTGGTCGAGTTAAGCGGCAGAGGAAGAAAACCGACAAAATCATTATTATAGCCAAATTGCTTTTCTTGTGCGGCCGCGGTGAGGTTTTGAATATCAAACACTGGCGAATCTGCAAAAATAGGATCTCCCCAGCGAATGAGAACATCGGCGACATAGCCTTCTGGCACATGAACATGGTCATCTTGACCATGAGCTATCTCTGTAAAAGAGAGACCAGATGCTTTTCGCTCAGAGGCAAAGCTAGGTATTGAGACGGGCAATGCTGCTGTTGCGGCCAAGCTGGTTATGTTTTTCAGAAAACCTCTGCGGTTAATTCTGCGCTCTACGACGTCAAAAAAATTATCGCCAGATACTGGACTGGAAGGTATGTCGTCCTGATCTTCTATTATCCAATTGCTATGCGGTGCCTGTTTATCTAAAACGGTCATGTTGTCATCCTTATGTGAAAAGTCGGGTTTATGCTGATAGTCAATAAGGTAAAGATAATTAATGACAAAATTATATCATTAATGTGACAAAAATGTTACAAAGTAAATTAATTGGTCTCATTTATTAAAATTATTCATGTCTTCTATGAGATAACTCTAGTTTGTTGAGGGTGAATATCTTGTCATAATATTTTAGTGTAAAAAAGGACAGTAATAGTCGTGGCTATGAATAACAAAAGAGCGATAATTGAAATGCCGAAAATGATACTTTGGATTGTATTGAGCATTCCAGCAGTCGGTATGTGTATAGGATATTTTTCAGGGAATGTGTTGGCAGGTGAACTACTGCACCCCAGTGGTGAGTTTTCTGCGCGATTTATGATTATCGCAATGCTGTCAACTCCTCTAATGTTGTTGTGTAAGCGGATGGGGTGGTCACTGAGAGTGCCGCTTTGGTTGACACGTTATCGTCGTGCGTTTGGTGTGGCAGCGTTTGGTTATGCTGCCTTACACCTAGTGCTGTATCTGATCGATATTGCGATATTATCTGAAATACTGGCAGAGCTTTCACTTACGGGGATATGGACAGGATGGTTAGCATTTCTTATTTTTGTCCCCTTGGCGATTACTTCTAATAACCGCTCACAAAAATTGCTCAAGAGAACATGGAAGAAGCTACAGAGAACGGTATACATTGCCGCAGTTTTGACGCTGCTTCATTGGATTTTTGTGCATAATAATCTGGGTCCAGCTTTGGTGCACTTTGTGCCATTGGCAGCACTGGAGCTTTACCGAGTTTATTGTGCTTATTTCCCACTAAAACAAGAGGTTTAGAGATATGGATTTTTACAAGCTTACGAAATTAGCCCCTGTAGTAGCGATTGCCGCTGCTACTATGCTCCTAAGCACTTCGGCAAGTGCAACAGGTTTTCACACCTGTGAAGTAACAGACCCTGCTGACTGGGTGAGTGTAGATGCGTTAAAACAGAAGGTTGCTGAAGATGGTTTTGAGTATCGCCGTCACAAGCCTGATGGTGGCTGCTATGAGGTCTATATTAAATATACCGATGGCCGTATCGCAGAGGCGTACTATCATCCCGTCTCACTGATGTTAGAAGTGATTCAACGTCGTGGCACGGTCTTATATCGTATGCCAGAAGTAATGGAATAAAGGCATAATTAGCATAGCTGATGGATTTATTGTTTCTCAGCTGTGCTCAGATAGTCATATAAGCAGTAAGATAATCTAAAATCTTACTGCTGTAATCAAAAGACTTTATTGGCTATAAGGTCCTTTAGCGCCGAATGTTTCCATCTGCTGCGCGTATTGATTCGATTGCTTCACTAATGCAGCGCCATGACGGTTGATAAGCTCCTGACGAGCTCCTGCGTCTTTGGTCGCAGCAACTGCCCCCCAAAAGGCTGCCATGCCTTCTGCCATCGTGCGTAGTTGGTTTAAGGTATCAGCATTTGTAGCAATATTGTTCAAATCTTGTGGCGTAACTTTACCAACACCATTAACCGTCTTTGCGCCAGCTCTGGTGTAACCATCAGGTAGGTCGCCTTTTAAATTAGTGACGGATTTATATTGAATTACCTCAAAGATTTGATCAACTGCCTGTTTAGCGCCTTCTACTCGAGAAACATGCTCAGTGTCAGCGGCTGCATGTGGCAACAATTCCATTTTGCCGCGATGGTGCACCTCCATTTCACGATAAGGCACCATTGGGCCAAATAAATTACCATCTTCATCTTTCTTAAATAGATCTGCGTCAATGCAGGCATAGCTTACCTTGCCGCTAGCTAAGGCAGCATCTAAAGCAGTGGGCTCTATGACTTCACCACGATCGTAATTGATCACGATAGCGCCATCATTTAGCGCATTCAATACGGTTGCGTTGACCAAATTTGCATTGGCAAAGACACCGGTGTCGGCATTGAAAGCCCCAAGTCCTGTATGTGGGCTGATTACATCGGCACCGCTAGCTGCTTCCGCTGGCGTGGCTGAGTAGGTAAAGCCTTCGGACTCAATCCACTGCTGATGGTTTGATCTGGCATAGATGGTTACCTGCATGCCGAATGCTTGCGCAAGTTTAGCCAGTTCACGGCCGATATTACCGTAGCCAATAATCGCCATCTTCTTGCCCTCAAGCTTTTCGGTAGGGTATTCGCATAAATGCTTGCCTGTGTCGAAGTCACCTTTGACCACTCTGTCATGCATGGCTTTTACTGGTAGATTTGGGCATACACTAAGCAGTGCTTTCATTGCCATCTGAGCGGTCGCGCGCGAGTTAAAGCTAGGCGTGTTCATTAGTGGTGCAACACCACCGTCACCATTGCCACCGCCCCAACTTGTGCTGCCCATATTGCCAGTGCCTGCACCTATGCGTACACCACCTAGCTCAAACTTAGCCTGTGCAGGTAAAAAGGTTGCTGCCACAATCGTTGCATCATATTGACCTTGATCAGTATGCGTTAGTAATTCTTCTTCAGTGCTGAGATCAGGCTGATAGAAATAGTGTATTTTGCCTGTCTCAAGAGTTTGGCTGTCTTCTAAAGCGCCACGATGGAACACGCCGCCTTTTGACTCGATATAGGCTTTGACTTCACTAGGGTCAGGATTGCCATTGCTGTCAAAGTTTAGGCCGACCAAATCTGCCACTAACACTTTGTATGCACGATTCGGGTCGTCTTTTCTAGTTCTGCCAGCATCTGCTTGCTGTGATGGCTCAAAGACAACGCCTTGTTTGGCAAGCATTTCCTCTAGCACTACAATGCGTGCACGGTGGTAAGCATACTCAAGGTTCTCCAGCAATGCGGTAATATCCGCCTGTGGACGAACACCACCGATCCAAGCGCGATAGTCTCCTGGTGTGCCAGGGAAGGCGTTGACATAGCGAGCCACGTCTAAGCCAGTCTCATAATCGCCATTGGGATGTGTTAGCCCTTCATAGCCTAAAATTTGCTTCGACTTCGCAATGATTTTAGTGTGAATATCATCCTCTGGTAGAGCTGCGTCGTTCACCTTTAGCAGAGTAACGGCTGCACCACGGCTGGCGCTGTCGGCAACGCCCAGTTCAAACATATCATTGCCATCTACCCAATCATTGACTGTTTGACGGTTAAGAGCAGAGCGGCGATTCACCTCTTGAACATCGCCAATCATGCGCTCCACACGGAGTAAGCCAAAAGTAGTTTCAGCGAACGCTAGCGTACTGAATGTGTTGATGATACCGCCTTGCATGACCTCTTTCTCTGGATCATAAATAGGGCCTAGGGCAGTGGTAATATCACTCGATAGTGGCTTCTTTGCATCCGTTGGTACTGCTATCTTCAGCTGACGCGGAATAGACCACGAAGGACTTTTCATGTTCTCGTCTATTAAAGCGAGTGCCTGTGGCGTCAAGGAAACGATGAAATAACCAGAAATCCCGCCAATCGCTTTTTGAAATGGCGTGAAGAGACAGCACTTGAGCAGCACGTCAGAAACGGTTTGCTCAGACCAAGGCATAGCGCCTAGCAAAGACGTGCCATCAATGACGGCATGGCGATTTTCCGGGTCACGGTCAATCCACGCCAGTAAATTTTGGATATCACTTTCTTTATAAGTCGTTGCACCTGTGGTTTCGTGACCAACTCCAAAGAACAAGCTGATGTTCATGCTATCAAGCTCATCTGCTGTTGGAATGCGACCTTCATTGTCACTAAAATGGACGTTATTTTCATCACCGTTTTTGGCATAACGCTGCATCTCTAATAATTGCGCTCCCCAAGACTGTCTGAAAAAACCACCTGCCTGTGCCGCTTCGCTCTCCGCTTTAGGAGTGTCTACAAAAATTTGCTGATCAGTATTGGCATTGACCAAATGCTGAGCGCAGACGGTAAAGCCACTGTGGCCGCCGCCTAAACCAACGGCCATTTTGTTGGTTTTCGGGAAACCAAAATAGCGATTGATTTCACGCATCATATCAACCAACACTTTGTCTGCTGGGTAGCCGCGGTGCATGCCACGACCAAACTCGGCAGTGGTGAAGTTGCCTACGACATTGCCAGCATCATCTAGCTTTGGGTAGTTTGCTTCTAGCCAAGCATCGAACTCAAAGCGTAGCTGGCGCGCATCAATCTCATCTTGAGTCATGTCAGTGATAGGGCCCACTCCAAAGAATGGATTTGATGTAGGGCTTGGTGGGCCGCCTTGTGTTTTGGTTAAAGAAAGCTGGCGTTGTTGCTGGAGTATTTCGGTGGATGTCATAAGCATTGCTCCTAAGTAATTCTTATATAATAAATTTTGACAATACATCATATGCTGATGAAAAATAATGCCTTTACTGGCAAACGGCATCTATTTATAAGGATTAACTGCTTTTGGATGAAAATTTAGTATGAAAAACACATGAAGAGTGTTAAAAAATAAAGCCGGAGTGAGAGGATTTAACCGGACAATGATTAATTGTGATTGGTTTACTTAGGAAAAATTGGTAAGCTTTAGAGATGTTTAGAAAGACGTTGGGAAGTTACCCATCCTATAATCATCTTATCTCAGATGATGCTTCGCGCAATGATATATCCAAGGTGAAAAGGTAAATATGACAAACACAACAGTCCCAAGAATTGATCTGATCTCTGGACTACAGCTGTTAGCGTTAGCGATAGTATGGGGCGGCTCATTCTTTTTTGCGGAAATAGCGTTGCGAGAAGTGCCACCACTAACCATCGTCTTGCATCGCGTGTTTTGGGCCATTCCCGTGTTGCTGCTTATCGTCAAACTACAGGGATTGCAATTTCCCAAAGCCTTGTCGGCATGGGGATGTTATTTGGTGATGGGAGCGTTAAACAATGCCATTCCTTTTTCATTGATTTTCTGGGGACAAACCACGATAGGTAGTGGCCTAGCTTCTATTTTAAATAGCACAACTGCCTTCTTTGGTGTTATCGTCGCGGGGTTGCTATTGGCTGATGAGCGATTAACCGTGAATAAAATGATAGGTGCCTTATTTGGGGTGATGGGCGTGGCGGCGATTATGGGGTTAGAGTCATTAACCAATTTTGATCCTCGTAATATCGGACAGCTCGCTATATTAGCAGCGGCATGTTCTTATGCTTTTGCTGGTGTCTGGGGCAAACGATTTCTCTCAGCGTATCCACCTATGGTGAATGCCTGTGGCATGCTCATTGGTAGCTTAGTTATTATGTTGCCCCTCGCTTTACTGAGTGATGGAGCGCCGTCTTTAGCGCTATCAACCGAAGTTTGGCTATCGTTGATAGCGGTCGCCATACTGTCTACTGCGCTTGCCTATGTATTGTATTTTAAAATATTGGTTCGAGCAGGTTCGGCTAACCTTATGCTGGTTACCTTGCTAATACCGCCTGTAGCAGTAGGCTTAAGCGTAACTCTGCTAAATGAGCAAATGGGTCAGGAAGCAATGTTGGGTTTTGGCTTGATTTCTATAGGGCTGTTAATAACCGATGGTAGGCTGTTTAGGTGGTTTTCACGTTAGCAGTATTGAAGTTCTTGTGCCTAATCTAGGATTCTTCCAGCTTAGTATGACTATAAAGGATAATTTTGAGTATTAGATAGGTTAAAAAATATAAGGAATCAGGCGCCAAGATTTTTTGGCATAGTCTTTATATTCTGGAAATTTCTCAGGAAGATACTGCTCTTCTAATGATATGGCTCTGAGTACAAAGCATAACCCTGTCGTTGCAAAAGCTAAAGCCCACAAGGAGCCACTAGAAATCGCTAGACCATAGCTGACAAAGAGATTGAATAGATAGATAGGGTGACGAATGAACTTATATATGCCCTGTGTTTGAATGCTATGTGGGTGATAAGCATCAAATAGTGGCGAGTAATTCTCGCCCAATGCCGTGAATGCTGAGCGCAAATTTACATAACCAATAAACAATATCCCTATCCCAATTAGCTGTAAGGTAGTTGATTGATGCCAATAGGCAAGTAGGCTTGGGCGCCACCAAAAGCTGACTAAGGCTATCGCCATATTACTCATAAATAGAATTTTGCTAAGTGTTGTAAATGAGCTTACCGAAGGGGCTTGTGATTTTCCTGTGCCATATTTTTGATTAGCGCGTTTAGCGGTGTAAGAGAAGGTCATTTGTAGCAAAACAAAGCACACAGCAAGGCTAAACAATATCGGAATAATAAGAGTCAGTAGTTCTTTGATCATGGGCTTTATTGTGCTCGGGACAGAAACTATTTTCTGTATTGAAGTCAGTTCTTTGTAAGGTGATTCTAACTTATATTTGTAAGTCTGGGTAAACGATCTTGTTTTGATCTCTTGTTAATGAAAACAATATTTACTGCCAAGGAGGTTGAGAAAATGCTTAGCCCTCGCCTATAGGGACGTGGTATTATGAAAATTTATTAACCTGTAAAGTCCTAAAGACGTGATTTCGATATACAAGCTTAAGCCAGCCTTCCAGAAACTACTTACCCCTGTATTAATAAAGCTGCATGCAAAGGGCGTGACAGCGAATCAAATAACATGGTGGTCGATTGTTTTGTCACTATTTATTGGTATAGCATTTGCCTTTGCCGCACAATATCCCGTTTTATTTCTAGCATTGCCAATAGGGCTGTTGGTTCGTATGGCTTTGAATGCGTTAGATGGAATGATGGCTCGTGTTTATAACCAGCAGTCTGCTAAAGGTGAAGTGCTGAATGAGCTTGGCGATATTGTTTCGGATATTTTTATTTTCTTTCCTCTGGTGTTCTTTGAACAATCCGCCTTGCATTTGATAATCGTTTTTATGTGCTTGAGTATTATCAATGAGTTTTCAGGATTGCTGGGTAAAGTGATTTCGGGTGAACGCCGTTATGATGGCCCTATGGGGAAGAGCGATAGGGCATTTTTGATGGCCTTATACGGTGTGTTGTCATTCTTCGCGGTAGATATTTCAATCTATTCGGTATGGATATTTTCAGTGGTGATTGTGTTGTTGATAGTCAGCACTTTGACTAGAGTAAGCAAGGCATTACAGTCAGTATGAAAGATATTATCTCTTTAGAGTTCCTGAAAACTCCCGAACTAGCTGTCATAGTTGGCTTGATTTTTGGTATTTTAGCAGTCGTTTCATTACTGTTTTTTATTATCAGCAAAATTAAGCCACGGGCAAATATCGATGAGTTAGTGTCCCGAACCAAGTCTTGGTGGATTATGGCAGTAATATTTGTCGCTGCCACTGTGTTCAATACCACTGTTTCTTACGTTGCTTTAGCATTTCTCTCATTTGTCGCCTTTCGCGAGCTGTATTCATTGCTCGGTTTTAGGCAGTCTGATCGGCGAGCTATCTTCTGGGCATTTGTGTCAATCCCTATTCAGTATTATCTGGCTTATATTGGTTGGTATGGCGCTTACATTATTTTTATCCCCGTGATGATGTTTTTATTGCTGCCGCTTAGGTTTATTATCAAGGGCGACACAGAGGGCATTACCCAGTCAATGTCGTTGCTACAGTGGTCGCTAATGCTTACGGTGTTTGGTCTAAGTCATATGGCTTATTTGCTTTCACTACCAGAGCTTCAAGGCTTTGCTGCAGGGGGGCTAGGCTTGCTGTTCTTTTTAGTGTTTCTTACTGAAATTAATGATGTGATGCAGTTCACTTGGGGTAAGCTCTTAGGAAGACGAAAAATTATCCCTAAAGTCAGCCCTAATAAAACATGGGAAGGCTTAATTGGCGGGGTGATATGTACCACCGTTATCGGCTCTTTTCTGCGTTTCCTAACACCGCTTAGTATGCTCGAAGTACTGTTCGTGAGTTTTATGATTGCTATAGCAGGTTTTGTTGGTGATGTGGTTATGTCATCTATTAAACGAGATGTTGGTGTTAAAGATACAGGCTCTATTATTCCCGGGCATGGCGGGCTTTTAGACCGCATAGACTCCTTGTCATATACCGCGCCAACATTTTTTCATCTGGTTTATTATCTGGCGTATTAAATGCAAAAACTTGTACTTCAGTTTACCTATAGCCTCTTGGTTCGATGGTTTCTCCGATTGATTATTGGGGTGCAATTTGATGATTCAAAATTTCTGTTAAAAGAAGAACAATTTATTATCGTCGCCAACCATAACAGCCATCTAGACACAATGGCAATCATGGCATCAGTACCCAGAAAAATGGTGCACAAAATACAACCAGTAGCAGCACAGGATTATTTTGGCAAAACGAAATGGCGGCAGACCGTGGGCCGGTTTTTCATCAATTTTCTGCTGATACCAAGAAAGCGTGGCCAAAGCGATCTGCAAGATGACCCGATTAGCCAAATGATAGCAGCTCTGGATACGGGCAATTCGCTGATTATATTCCCAGAAGGCACAAGAGGTGAGCCTGAAAAAGAGCAGCCATTAAAACCTGGAATAGGTAAAGTGCTCTCGTTGCGGCCGGATATTAAATATGTACCAGTCTTTATGTATGGCATGGGAAAAGCCATGCCAAAAGGAGATGGCCTGATTCTGCCAACCAATGCGCGGCTTCTCTACGGTCAGCCAACAACAATCAACAAGCCGAAAATCTCCGATATTTTGCAACAAATTGAAGCTGATCTTAGTGACCTTAAAGCGAAAATGGCTAACCACTCGAACTAAGATTGATTAGCTAATCGAGCTGTAGGGACTATTTTTCAGAAACGACTCTCTGCGCTATTGAGACAGTGAATATGCCGAACTGATCAATGCGTTGAGCGCATTTTTCAAAACCGACCTGTTCGACTAATTGGTCAAGTTCTAGCTGAGTGCGTCGTCGCATTACCCATGCTTGACCCTCTCTATGGCTGGTTAATGTTCTGGCAATAAGCTCCAGCTGTGGGTGCCACGGCTGCCCTGTGTAGATAATATAACCGCCTTCTTCAATGCACTCAGCGATGCCAGATAGCGACTGATTTAACTGCTCATTATCAGAGAATAACTCATACAAACCAGAGACAATCACTAAAGTTGGCTTTGGTGTTGTTGAAGCCAAGGAGGCTTTATCAAAAGCGTCAGCTTGAATAAACTGGGCAACATCAGCTAGTCCAAAATCTTTTATTAATTGTTGCCCCTGAGAGACATTAAGGTCGCTGTAATCTCGAAGCAAAATACTTTGCGCTTTTATCGGTGCTTTTTTAATGCCATCTAGCACATAACGACCATGACCTGCCGCGATATCCATGATACGTATTGATTTGCCATTCTCATGTAGCTGCGTTACCGCTTGCTCTATCAGCGTTTCAATATGTTGCTTGCGAACTCTGATGCCTTTCCAACCCACCGCATCCAGATAATTTTGGTCAACCATTCTACCGAAAGAACCTGCGCCGGTAGGTTTATTGCGATAAACGTAATCTAAAGTGCTACCCGAATCAAAACCCGTGTCTACACCAAGCTTTATGCCAGCTGAAATGCGTTTGCCCAGAAGATGCATCATCATCTTAGTAAAGCCGAATTGGATGTTTTTAACAGAAAAAAGCCCTAAAGGTTCGGCCAGTGCTTGGGACTCTTGGTAAGTGTAGCCTTCCCTATGTGCATTTGTAAGTATAGGTGGCTGATAAGGCGCAGCAAAACGAGCCTCTATAAAAGTGGCGATTGACTGAATGGCCTCTGCACGATTAGCCTCGCCCAGTGTGTCATGGTAAAAGCCATCCAAAATAGTTTTCTCTTTAACAGTTGAGCTTAATCTGTCGAAAAACTGCTCTTGAGGCTTTTGATGAACAACCCAATCAGCGCCTGAGATAAATAACTGAGTGGGAGTATGTATTGCCTGCGCATCAGCAACAATGCGGTCAGCCGTATCGTAAACATCTAATAAAACATTCACAGCAATGGGGCGAGCGATAAGTGGGTCAATTTCATAGCTGGCAATTCGTTCGACATCATGGGTCAGCCATTTAGCTTTGACATAACTATTGACGTAGAACAAACCTTTAAACTTGTATAACAGTCGCAGAAAAAAACGAGCGAAAGGAACGTAGAGTTTAATATTGAAAGCTGGTGAGGCGAGAGTAATGGAGCGTATCTGAGGCGCAAAATCATGCACCCAAGTTGCCACCAAAAGAGCGCCAACGCTTTGGCCAATTACAGCTATATCTTGCGTGCGAATACCAAAAGCATCGTTGATATGACGGATGAAAAAATCAACATCTAAAACATTCGCAGTGAAACTTGGGCTGTAGCCTCTCTCTCCTGCTGTACGACCATGCCCACGTGCATCCCAAGCAAAAAAATCATAATCCGGTAGATTAAGCTCCTCCACCAAATGTGCCATACGACCAGAATGCTCATGTCCGCGATGAAACAGCACGATGGCTTTAGT
Organism: uncultured Gammaproteobacteria bacterium; assembly: GCA_929200405.1. Classification (GTDB taxonomy): domain Bacteria; phylum Pseudomonadota; class Gammaproteobacteria; order Cardiobacteriales; family CAKMZF01; genus CAKMZF01. Next base: position 29,025 of record CAKMZF010000015.1, read on the forward strand.
CTCTTCAGTATCTCTGTTTTCTGCTCTTTCTCCGCTGCTTGATTGGATGGCGGGCCAATGGCGGAAAAAGATAACTTTGCCGTCATGGCTAACAAAGGAAAGCTCTTTGCAGGTTCTTGTTACTTTGTTCTGTGTCATTACAGGCTCCATAGATTATTCTATAATTGCATCAATTCGCTCTAGGCATTATTTCAGTGAATACCAAGATGCGGAAATTCCTTTCCCACTCTGAAAAATAATATAAAAACAAAACCCAGAAGGGCAGCGCTATATTTTATAGATGCTAAAGATTTTTGTATCATAAAATTAATTATTAAGTAAGAAAAGATTTTCTAAGAAAACAAAATTAAGAAATAGATTCATTGCCGTTGGCAGCTCTCCACTAAACAAATAAGTATCTGTTGTTATGGAAACTATTCTCAACTTTTATAAGTTTTCATAATGCAACCTCTAGCGATAAGCTGGTTAGAGATTGTTTGTAATAACAAATAAACGAACAATAAATATCGGCAGAATATTTTGAAAATATGCTGCTAGCTAGCTTCATGTCTATTTTGAGGAAATGTTCCCCAAAACAGTGTTTTTAGGCCATTTTATGTAAAATAATTCAAATTTACTAACACTTTGTTTTTATTGAGTTAACTTGCAAAGCGTCTAAAAAACGAGACAGTTTTTGAAGGGTTTTGAT
>CAKMZF010000016.1 GCA_929200405.1 uncultured Gammaproteobacteria bacterium
ATCCTGCGCAATCTGTTTATCGCCGCAGCTGGGCATATTGCCAATATCGATGGCAGTTTAAGTCAGGCAGAAACGGCACTATTAAAACAGTTTTTCACCTCTGTTGATAATGAAGTCAATATAGAAAAACTGGATTTGGCTCGGTTAAGCCAACTGCTTCCAAAACGAATTGAAGAAGCCAACACCGAAACTAGCAAGACTCAACGCATGCAGGTTGTGAGAGACCTCTGTCTGATTGCCAAGGCCGATAATAGCAACACAAATCACGCAAAAAAGCATCGCCCAGAGATAATCTCCCTACACCAAATAGCCGAACAACTAGGCGTGTCGGCACAATTCGTTAACACCCGCCTTACCCAAAGTTACGAAATGGATTAAGAACTTCCCTCGTGTCTTTAGCTGCACGCCCAAAAAAACCGATTGGAAGCACTAAACGTATTAGGAGCATTGATGAACACGAACAAGCTCACTGCAACCAATAGAGACAGGAACCTCATCCGTCTAGTGTTCTTTTTGCAACCAATTGTATTGGGAGCATGGTTCCCGCGCATTGCAGAGATGCAAGCTCAGCTCGGGCTCAGCCATACTGAGTTATCCATTGCCCTCATAGGAATGCCCTGTGGGCTTATCATATCTCTTTTTGTATCTAGTCATCTCGCAGATTACTTTGGCGCAAAGGCATTACTTAGTGTTAGCATCATCGCATTTATTATTACTATGCCCTTTGCGGGTTATGTGAACTCACAACGGCAACTGTTTATTGCACTCTTTACTGTTGGGGTAATTCTAGCCAGTGTTGAGCTAGGTATGAATGTAATGGCAGACTGCATTGAAAATGCCGGAGAGCGCCTCATCATGTCTGGCTGTCATGGTTTTTGGAGCTTAGGCGTACTTTTTGGTAGCATTATTGGTATTAGCTTTGCCTATATTAATATTCAACCGGGATTGTCATTAGCAATAGTTGCCTTGGGGATTATTATTCCCGCAGCTATCGCATCAAGATCCCTACCTAATAGCCATAGCCTAGCACAGGCTACAAATGAGACGACTAAAAACAATAATCCGTCATCAACTGACATAAGTAAAAACGAAAAAGCAGACTGGTCTGTTTTCTCAGTCTGCCTTTTCACCTTTGGCATTACTTTTTGCGAAGGCGCTATGGCAGATTGGTCATCAGTATTTTTGGCAACGCAGTTTCAGGCAACAGCAGGGTTAGACGGCCTAGGATATGTCACCTTCGCATTAGCTATTACCGTTGGTCGCTTTAGCGGTGATTGGATAAACGAAAATTTCGAACCCAGCAGAACAGCAATCATTTTAGTGTTACTTGCAGCTCTCGGTTTGCTGATACTGACACGCTCCTCAACATTACCTATTGCCTTAATTGGTATTGCCTTTATAGGCATTGGACTCTCCTCTGGCTTTCCACTGGGCGTTTCTGTGGTCGCTAAGCGCAAAGGTCGGTCACCAGCAGCCAATGTTGGCTTACTTTCTCAGATCGCACTTACCGGCTTTTTACTGTCACCACCTATAATAGGCATTATCTCAGACCAACAGGGACTTCGCATAGGCCTTTCAAGCTTATACCTAGCACTTCTATTAAGCATAATCATGGCAAAGTATCTTCACAAAAAATACCAATTATAGAGTGAAAGCACATACCCTCCATCATGTGATCGACCTCTCTAGGTATCTTTTTTAAAGACCAATTTCACTTGATTTTAATAACATTCTAAATTTTTATGAATTTCAAAATCCAAATATTTAACCTCAAGCTATTGTTTTCATTAATATAAATTAAAAATAATTTAGAAAGCTAATTTTCTTAACTGTAAATTTACTGTTGCCTCTGAGTATTGGTCTAGTACAAAATATTATCAGGGATCGCGGAGATTGCGATCAAAAAATCAGAAAATATAAACTTTATAAGCATTGGAGTTATTTACAGTTTTTTTTAATCAAAATATACTCAAAAATCATAATAAATAATCACATTCACACATGAATGTGCAAAAAATTAAAATCGTTAGATAATACTAGGACAAAAATCAATTGACTGCTGCTGACTCCAAACTCATTACTTGCTTTGATATAGGCGGTAGCTATATTCGCTACGGAACTACCTCTGTCAACATCAAGCAAAGCACTTTAGCATCGGCAGAGCATATAGAGCACCCTGAGGAACAGGGACGTATCAAAACCCCTACCAATAGCTTTCCAGACTTTATCGCCGCGCTACGGAGCGTCATTATACAAACTCATGCTTCAGCTATTTCAATCTCGCTGGCAGGTGCATTTGACAGTCATACCGGAATTGCAGATATCGCGAATATCCCTTGTCTCAATGGTCGTCATGTTGAAACTGAATTATCACAAGCCCTATCGCTTCCTGTCACTATCACAAATGATGGTGGCTGCTTCGCACTAGCTGAGGCCTATTATGGCGCTGGTAAAGATGCCACAACCTCATTTTCCATCATCTTAGGCACCGGTGTTGGCGGCGGCATTGTATTTGACAAAAAACTGGTCACTGGGTTTGGCGGTATCGCTGGGGAATGGGGCCATGGAGAAATCATGGACCCAACAGCAGGTGGCTTAGAGCCTAATATGCCAGTAATCAAGTGTGGTTGTTCCCGCACAGGCTGTGTAGACCCGATCTGCTCAGCACGTGGCTTGGAGAGCATTCATCAAACATTATCAGGTGACATATTAACCAGTATTGAGATTACCAAGGCTTGGATTGCTGGTGAGCCAAAAGCAATCAGAACCGTAAACTATTATTCACAGCAACTGGCACGCGCCTTAAGCATGATTGTTAATCTGCTTGGCCCCGAAGCCATACCGGCAGGTGGTGGTCTGGCAAAAGAGCCTAGACTCATCGCCAATGTTGATAAAATTTTACGAGAAATGGTGCTTGCCAACTATCAGAAACCATTGTTGCAGCCCGGTCATTTTGTAGATAATGGAGGACTGGTTGGCGCGGCAATCGTCGCTAGACAGAACTTGGCAGCTGCTACAAAACAGAATAGAGAAATCTAACCATGTCTCCTATTTTAGAAATTTGCGTGGATACTTTAGAAGATGCAGTGCTAGCACAAACCGCTGGTGCTGATAGACTAGAGCTATGTGCTGGAATTCCCATCGGCGGCATAACACCCTCCGCCGGTTTTATGCAAGCTGCAGCCGAATTAGAAATTCCTGTATACACGATTATCCGCCCAAGAGACGGCGACTTTTGCTACAACCCCACCGAACTGAATATTATGAAGGTCGATGTTTTGCAGGCCAAACAGGCCAATCTTGATGGTATTGTTTTCGGTATTTTAACCACTGATCATCAGATAGATATAGAAGCTTCTAAGCAATTAATTGAACTAGCGGCACCTTTACCCGCAACGCTACACCGTGCCTTCGATGTCACCTCAGACCCTGAAAAGGCTTTAGAAGATGCCATTAGTGCCGGTTTTAAATGCATCTTAACCTCAGGGCAAGCAACAAAAGCGATTGAAGGCGGACAGCTACTGGCGCAGTTAGATAAAATTGCTGCTGGCAGAATACGCATAATGCCAGGGGGGGGTGTTAGCCACGATAGCGCAGCCGATCTGATGCAACACATTAGCAGCAATGAGTTGCATGCTTCCTGTGCTGAAGTTGTCTCAGCAAATGAAAAAGAGACCGGGAAAAAATTTGGCTTTGAGCCAGCTAATGGCTTAAAACGCTTAAGCAAATCAAAGCTCATCGCTCTAAAATCGGCAATGCAAGAGTACCACCTCAATAAGGTTGATAATACACCTAGCTACCAAGGAGAATCCCTATGAAAGTGGGAATAGTCGGCTTAGGTGCTAGAATCGCGCATATCGCCAATCACCTAAAACAGTCTAAGCCAGATATTGTCTATACTGCTTATGCAGATCCTTCGCCAGCAGCCCTAGATAACTTGCAACAAAATACTGGCGATAAGCCGCAGGGCTATGTTGAGCTAGCTGATATGCTTAGGGGTGAAAAACTAGACATGCTATTAGTAGGCTCACCAAACACGCTGCATCTAGAGCACATACGGCTGGCGCTAGAAGCCGATATTCCCTATATCTTTACGGAAAAGCCAGTAGTGGTCAATGAAGAACATAGCTACGAGCTCTTAAAAGTCATGAAAAAACATGACGGACAACAGCGGATAATGGTTGGCATGGTGCTGCGCTACTCGCCTCTGTACACCAAAGTAAAGCAAGCACAGCTTGCAGGTCAGTTAGGCAAAATCGTCTCTATAGAAGCCTCAGAGCATATTGCGCCATATCATGGCAGTTTCTTTATGCGTGATTGGCGTAGATACTCCGCCTATTCCGGTGGCTTTATGCTAGAGAAATGCTGCCACGACTTAGACCTTTACCAAGGCGTCGTTGGCTGTCGCCCCAGATACCTTTCAAGTTTTGGCGGTAGAAAAAGCTTTGTTTCGGAAAACCAGCCTGAGCAACATACTTTTTTTGAAGCAGCACACCCCGACAATTATAAGATAGAGCATCGCATCAACCCTTTTAATCCAAGATGGCAAGGTAGCAATTCAGATTACAACAGCGATGGCGATATCATTGACTATCAAGTGGCGAATATTGAATATCAAGACGGTGCTTGTATGGCATTTCACACTAATATGAATGTTCCTGATGAATACCGTCATTTTACGATTGTAGGTACCCATGGCATGGCTGAGGGAGATTTTATGCGCAATCACTTAAAAGTCACTGATGCGATGACTTCAAAGACATTACTAGATATACAAGCTATCACGGAAAGCTCTTCTAATCATTACGGCGCAGATGATTCCATGACTAGAGATATTGCTGCTTTTATCGACCACGGAACGCCGCTTAAAGTTACTGTACAGGATGCACTGGAAGCTGGACTTACTGCGATAAAACTTGATGACGCCAGAAAAAACAGACAGGTTATTGACTTAAAAGAAGTTTGGGAAAAATTTGACAGCTTAAATTAGAGTATTTAAGGTATATTAACTTAAGGTTAAAAGTAGTATTATGAGAGATATTATATGAATAGCGTGAATAAGAAAATCGACTGGTTTCCTTATTTATTGTTGCTACCTGCGACAATAATAACCTTAATTATTGTCGCCTGGCCACTCGTAGAAACCATCAGACTGTCTTTCACTAATACTTCTCTGAGCCAAACTTTTGAGTATGTTGGCATCGACAACTACGTGAAAATGTTTGAGAAAAAATTTCCTTCTGTGATTGCTAGAACTTTCTACTGGATGGCAATCTCGGTTAGCTTAAAAATGATCTTAGGTATTATCGGCGCCGTGCTGCTTAACGCCGCTGTTCCCGGACGTACATTATTCAGAGTATTAATTATGCCCCCCTGGGTAGTTCCCATTGCTATTGGTGTTTTTATCTGGGGCTGGATGTATAACGGTCAATTCGGCATGATCTCAGGTCTTGCCCAGCGTCTTGGCATTCTCTCTGGTCCATTCGAGTTTTTGGCATACCGAAACTCCGCATTTATGTCTACTATTGTCACTGATGTTTGGATAGGCACCCCAATGGTTACGGTTTATCTGTTGGCAGCAATGCAAAGTATCTCCCCAGATCTGCATGAAGCCGCATGGACAGATGGCGCTTCAAGATTGTATCGCTTTAGACGCATTACCATGCCATTAATTATGCCAGCAGTAGCAACCATGTCTTTACTAAGTGCGATATGGACTTTTAATTCCTTTGATATCATCTGGATATTAACAGAGGGTGGCCCGAGAAATGCCACCACAACGATGATAATTGACACTTATAAGACCGCCATCAGTCGCTTCCGTTATGGTGAAGGTTCTGCCAGAGCAGTGATGATTGTGCTATTTCTGTCTATCTTCTCTGCCTTCTATTTCCTAATGGTATCCAAAATCGCCAAAAAGAGTACTGCATAATGATTAACAAATACAGATGGTGGGAATATGTGCTCATCTATAGTGGAATCGCCCTATTTTTAACCTTTATTTTAGCACCCTTTGTCGAGGCTTTCGTGGTCTCATTACGACCGCTCGATGCGCTATTCTCTATTCCTTATCAATTTTTTACTGACGAGATGAGTTTTGATGCATACTTCACTATGTGGAGCAGCGTACCGCTGTTATTCCGCTATATGGTCAACTCTTTCTTTATCTCAACTGCCGTCACTGTATTGGCATTGCTAGCGATAATACCTGCTTCCTATGCCTTCTCACGTTTTGAGTTTAGATTTAAAAACAGCATTCTTGCAGCATTTTTAGCGATTAATATGGTCTCTGGTGCGGTCTTAATTATTCCGCTCTATAAAGTGATGCAACAACTCGGTGTCCTGAATACTTATTTTGCCATGATCGCGCCTGGTGTTGCTTTTGTTATCCCCACTGGCATATGGTTGCTGCGCTCTTATCTTATCAAAATACCCAAAGAGTTAGAGGAGGCCGCATTAGTAGATGGTGCTGGTCGTATTTACACACTCATTCGCGTTATCATACCAGTAGCTTTGCCTGGCATTATGGTCGTGGCTATTGCAACCTTTATCGCAGCTTATGCGCAACAATTCATTTTTGCTCTCACGTTTAACTCAACCAATGAGCTTAACCCATTGCCTGTCGGTTTATTCCAATTTTTCGGACGCGAAAACGTTGTCTGGAATGAACTCTTAGCGGCAAGTTTGGTCGGCATACTGCCTGTACTGATCCTTTATGTTTTCCTCCAAAAGCACATAGTTTCAGGCCTAACGGCCGGCGCTGTGAAAGAGTAAAACGTAAATCGTTATTTTTCAAACCAAAGAAAGAAGGAAAATCAAATGAAAAACAAACTAAGACTATGCGTTAGTGCTCTAGCACTAATGACTACCGCATCGGCATTTTCTGCCGAAAAGATTCACATGATTAATTGTGGGGACGATACTGGTAAAGGCATTCAACTTCAAAATGAACTAATCAAGCAATGGGAAGCTGAAAACGAAGGTTATACTGTCGAGGTAGAGTTCGTGCCTTGGGGGCAGTGCCAAGAAAAATCAACCTCGCTTGCCTCAGCTGGCAACCCACCGGCAATCTCTTATATGGGTTCAAGAACGCTAAAGCAATTAGCTAAAAATGACTTAATCATTCCCGTTGATATGACCGAAGAGGAGCAAGCAAGCTATGCTGCCCCGATTTTAGCAACCATCACATCTGATGGTAAGCAATGGGGATTACCACGGGCTTTCTCAACCAAAGCGCTTTATTACAATAAAGACCTATTTAAAGCTGCGGGTTTAGACCCAGAAAACCCACCTAAAACATGGGATGAGATGTATGAAGCGGCAAAAGCGATCAAAGAAAAAACCGACTCTGATGGTTTTGGCTTGGCAGCAGCATCTTTTGACAACACTATGCACCAGTTTATGAACTATGTGTACACCAATGGCGGTGAAGTGATTAATGACAAAGGCGAGATTGTTTTCAACAGTGAAAACAACGTTGAGGCACTGGCATTCTACGGCAAAATGGCCTCAGTCTCTCAAGATGGCCCTATCGCTTATGATCGTGCCAAATTACGTCCATTATTCTCAGAAAGCAGAATCGGAATGTTCATCTCTGGTCCATGGGAGCGCAGTCAAATCAAAGAAGACATAAACTGGGGTGTAACCACTATACCTGTAGGCCCAAAAGGCAAGCCTGGCACTCTACTAATCACAGATAGTCTAGCAGTTTTCAAAAATTCAGGCGTTGAGTCTCAGGCACTTAGCTTAGCTAAATTACTCACTAACTCAGAAAATCAAATGGCATTCGAGCTTGCCGAAGGCTATACACCACTGCGTGATCTACCAGAGGTTAAAGGCTTGATAGACACAGATCCGACATGGAAAGCATTCCTAGATTCAATTCCAACCGGTGGTCCAGAGCCATTTGTTACTGACTACGTTGGCCTGCAAGATGCAATCAACGAAGCCGTGCAAAGTGTTGTATTAGAAGAAGTAGATGCTGCTGAAGCTGTGGAAACTGCTGCTGAAACTCTAGAAGATTATAAATAAACCGAAACGACAGGAGAGGTTGCAACTGCTACCTCTCTTTTCCCAACAACTGTAAATGCTCTACTGCCTCTCAGATACGAGGCATGGTAAAGACCAAAGAGCAGTTACCAAAATAAAGCTGATCGTCATTTTATCGGCTTTTTAGTAGTAGGAGTTATTACATGGGTCAACTTAAATTAGACAATGTTCGCAAGAGCTTTGACACAAGCGAAGTCATTAAAGGCGTCTCTTTAGACGTTACACATGGCGAGTTTGTAGTATTTGTCGGCCCCTCCGGATGTGGTAAGTCTACCCTACTCCGAATGATTGCCGGACTAGAAGAAATCAGTGGAGGTACTGTCAGCATAGATGGCACTGTGGTCAATAACTTACCACCTGTAAAGCGCGGCATCTCAATGGTTTTTCAGTCATACGCACTATATCCGCATATGAGTGTTTATGAAAACATCGCCTTCCCGCTACGCGTAGAGAAACTCAACAATGCCGACGTAGAGAAACGAGTCAAACAGGCATCTTCTATTCTCCATTTAGACGAGAGATTACAGCATAAACCCGGACAATTATCAGGAGGTCAGCGCCAGCGAGTTGCCATTGGTCGTGCCATTGTGCGAGAGCCCTCAGTGTTCTTATTTGATGAGCCGCTCTCAAATTTAGATGCTGCACTTCGTGCAGAAATGCGCATCGAGCTCTCAAAATTACATGGTGACTTAGATGCGACCATGATCTATGTAACCCATGATCAGGTAGAAGCCATGACCATGGCTAACCGAATTGTCGTTTTGGATGGCGGCTATATTGCACAGGTAGGATCCCCTCTAGAGCTTTATCACAAACCCGATAATATTTTTGTAGCAGGATTTATCGGCAATCCCAAAATGAATTTTTTACCAGTCTCCTGCATTGATAGCAGTAATGAGCATGTCGAAGTAAAGCTACCAAACTCACAGACCCTAAAGTTGCCAGTCAATGCTATGGAGGGCTTAAGCGGCAACAACATGACCTTAGGCATACGCCCTGAACATATTCGCTTTAGCAATGGGGACGCGATCATAGAAGCTCATCCAAATGTGATCGAGCGCCTTGGCATACACACTGTCGCCTATACCACTATAGCCGATAACCCCAACACTTTCTGCGCATTGTTAGAAGGTTCTGCTCCTGCAAAAGTAGGCACTGCAATGTCCATGGGCTTCATGGCGGCAGATTGTCATCTATTCGCAGAGGACGGTAACGCATTTGAGCGCCGTATACCATTGACAGAAATTGACCCGACATTAATGATACCGGATACCGACTAACTCACCCAACACACCGATAAGGTCTCTTATTTTAAGAGGCCTTTTTTAATCAAGAATCGTGCACTATAGCATCAAAATGAATACGGCAGCCCAATACCCTCTCACCAATATCATCAACCCCCAGTACCGTTTAGAAACGCACTATTTCTACGCTGAAGATGAAGCCGAAGATGTTCTTGAGTTCACATTATCTAATCTGGGAACAGCTGCATTAGAGAATTTTACTTTAACGTTGTCTTGTATTATCCGTCTCAAATTGGGTGCTGAAGTGAATAATGCTAGTCTAATTGACCGTTTGGCCAATCTGCATACTTTTTCACCACCTGCGAGCACAAAACTAGAAGCTGGAGAGCAGTGGCGATTTAGAGCAAAAGGATTGCGTCCTTGTCGTCCAAATCATAGAGTTGATGGCCCAAGCTCCGGCTATATCACCGATAGTGCAGGCAATACACACCCTATCAGTGTGGGCGACTTACACCGCACAGGCTTCGATGATACTAAGCAGCGTCGAGCCATACCTGCTGGCAAAACAGAAATCCCCCTAGCTATACAGCCTTGGCCAAACAATGTGGCAATAACCAGTTATTTTACAGACAGCCTTGCCTATAGTGCCTCAAAGGCCACCACAAATGAGCTACAGGCTGTAGCGACTATCAGTGCACTAGCTAATAGATTGCACCCTGCATCACAACAACCTTTTATTATTAATCCTACTGATGCGGCAAAGACCATCTGTATTGGTTTTCATCAACAGACGGACTTACCTACTGATGGTTATGAATTACGGTTTTCGAAAGGCCAAGTTGATTTGCGCTATAACGACGCAAGCGGGCTCTCTTATGGGCTGACAGTGCTCGCACAAATACACCATGCAGCAGTAGATCAACCCGAGTTATTCCATATGCCTAGTGAGGGTATTATTACAGATTCCCCTAGACATAGCTGGAGAGGCTCACATCTCGACGTTTCCCGTCATTTCTGGCCAAAGGCTGATATTTTGCGGTTTCTAGATATTCTAGCTTGGTCAAGAATGAACCTGTTTCAGTGGCACCTAACCGATGATGAAGGCTGGCGCCTAGAGATAAAATCTCTGCCAGAGCTTACCGAACAGGGTGCAATACGCGGTCCGAAACACCAGATGAAAGGCCAACACGATTATAGTCATCAAACATATCACGGTTATTACACCCAAGCTGATGCCAAAGAGATTATCGACCACGCAGCCAGTCTGCATATTGATGTCTTACCAGAGATTGATATCCCCGGCCATTGCCATACGGTATTAACAGTCCTGCCACATTTGCGAGACCCTGATGAGCCTGCAAATAGTTATCACTCTATTCAATACTATGCCAATAACGCTCTAAATCCGGGCATGCAGGAAACCTATGAATTTTTGGAAGTGGTTCTGCAAGAAGTCGCTAAGCTATTTCCCTACACTCACATACATGTTGGCGCAGATGAAGTAGATGGTAACGCGTGGAAAGAGTCGCCAAAAGCGCAACAGCTCGCAGCCGAAAAAGGACTTACTGACACTATAGAGCTGCAGGCGTACTTGTTGAGCAAAGTACAGACAATATTGCGTAAATTTGGCAAAGAGTTAGCAGGTTGGGATGAAGTCAGCCACGGTGGCGGGGTAGATAAACAAAATACTCTGCTGATTGCATGGCAAACCCCAGATATCATTCAGCAACTCTGCCAACAAGGTTATGAAGTTATTGCTAGCCCAGGTCAAGCATATTATATGGATCAAGCACAAGCCACGGGCTGGATGGAACCCGGCGCCAGCTGGGCTGGCACTTGCACCCCTGAACATTGCTATCGCTATGAAGCTATTGAAGGTTTAAGTGAGGCCGAGACACAACTGGTAAAAGGCGTGCAAGCCTGCATATGGTGCGAGCATATCTCCACCAAGCAGCATTTCAACTATATGGTTTTTCCCAGACTATACGCCGTGGGCGAAGCTGGGTGGACAGAGAGTCAGCACAAGGACTGGCTGCGCCATTGCGCAATTGTAAAGACCATGCCAACTCTTTAGCTAATACCTTTAATGTAGGAGTAGCCAATCAATCCCTGTGGTATCTACGGTAGCTTATTACCCGTGATATAACTGTAGCTTTCTTTGACTAAATCAACAACCACATCCAACTCCTGATCAGACAGTGGCGTGTAGATCATCACAAAATCATCAAAGCCCTCTCTTTTACCAGACCACGGGTGCTTAATCGCCCAACCAGCTTCTATCGCACGTTCAGCAGCCTCTGGTGGCATTGAAGCATGTAAACTGCCATCGGGGTGCATATGAGCAAACTCACGTCCGCGCACAATAGCATCTGGCCTTGCCAGTGACATATTCGGTTCTAACCAAAAAGCGACAGCGCCGGCCATTGACAACACGGTATCTTGAAATTCCACACCGGGAATATCTGCAATTCGTCTCAATAACGCATCTGATATTTCCGGCACCGGTCTAACGCCGATTTGCATATGCGGAACAGCGTTGGTAGTTCGTGGTATAGGAGTTGTTCTTTCTGGAATGTTAATATCTGCAACAGCACTAAAACTAAAGACAGCTAAAAAGCATAATATAGAGCCTCTCAACAAAGTTTTCATCGTAAAATTTCTCCAATCAAAATTAATAAGGTAGAATTGAATAACACAACTATAGTACAATGTGTACTGTTGTGCAACACAATGCACTATAGAGGTAGAACTAATACACACCATGAATACAACTCAAGATCCTCGTTTAGTGGCTACGCAAAATCACGCCCTGAATGCTGCGCTGGAAATACTGCAAGAAAAAGGCGTTCTAGCAGTCACTCATGCCCATATTAGCAAAGCCACAGGCATATCTCGCAGCACGCTTTATCGCCATTGGCCAGAGATACAGCAATTACGTAATGATGCCTTTAAAAAGGCCGCGTCCTCTGCCAAAGTTAGCCCATTAACCAATGGCCCTTTGCGCGCAGACCTTACCCGCATTTTCAACGTTCTGATCTCTGCACTTAACGAAACACCTTGGGGGCAGATTGCGCCGCATGTGATTGCTGCGGCTGCAACAGATAACGAAGCCAAAGTCGTTATTAATGAGTTTATGCAACAAAGAGTTGACTATGTCGAGTCTATTTTTAAAGCTGCCGAGGCTCGAGGCGAAATTACGACGGAGCAACCCATCCGTCATTTAGTAGAGATGGCTATCTCAATGCCGTATTTTCGCAAGTTTATTATTGGACTGCCGCTGGATCAGGAGTGGCTTGAAACACATATGGATCTAATCTGTCGTTTAGCCACTGGCACTGAGAATAATGTCATCCAGAGTAATTAAGCAACGCTTTTTTATACGATTAAATCAATCATTCCAATGACCTAACTTTATGCCCTCGACATTTAGTCAATTTGTTATTGTCAGTCCAGTTGATTGTTTTATACTCTAGCTACTCTTCTCAGTTAACCGCAAGCTGGTTAAGGCAGCAAAATATCCATGAAGCGCAGTCCAATCACCTCGAATAATAGCAATAATTTAGCAGATGCTAATCAACCTTGGTCACCAGCAGATAGCGCAGCACTATATTGCGTGGAAGACTGGGGCAATCAATATTTTGGTGTAACCCCACAAGGTAATCTCGCTGTTAAAGTTCCATTTAACCAAAGCGATGTAGAGCTTCCGCTAATGGATATCGTCGCAGGCATGCGTGAGCGTGGTGTTGATATGCCTTGCATATTGCGCATCGAAAACCTACTGGGTCATCGATTATCTATCCTCAACCAAGCATTTGAGAAAGCCATTCGTGAGTCAAATTATCGCAATGTGTATCGCGGTGTTTTTCCGATTAAAGTCAATCAACAATCGCATGTAGTTGATGAAATTTCACGCTTCGGTCAAAGTCATAATCATGGTTTAGAAGCCGGCAGCAAGGCCGAATTAATCATTGCTTTGTCTCACACCCAGAGCTTGGACAGCCTGATTATTTGCAATGGTTATAAAGATGAGGAGTTCGTAGAGTTAGGACTATATGCTCGAAAAATAGGGGTTCGCTGCTTTTTTGTCATCGAATCCCTCGCCGAGTTACCCATTATTTTAGCTGTTAGCCAACGACTAAGCATAGAACCACTGTTAGGGGTGCGGATTAGGCTCTCCACCACGGTTGACGGCCATTGGCAGCAAGACAGCGGTGATCAATCTATTTTCGGCCTCTCCACCAACGCTCTACTTACCATTGTAGATCAACTGAAAACCGCCGATATGTTGCATTGTTTGCAACTGCTGCATTGTCATTTGGGTTCTCAAATTCCCAATATTCGCAATATTCGAGTTGGCGTACAAGAAGCCTGCCGCTTTTACGGTGGTTTAGTCAAAGAAGGCGCAGATATGGGCTACTTGGATCTCGGTGGTGGCCTAGCGGTCGACTATGACGGCAGTCGCTCCAACAGCACACACAGTAAAAACTATGGCCTAAACGAATATTGTGTTGATATCGTGGAAACCGTTATGGAGTCACTGGATCCACTCGATATTCCACATCCGGTCATCGTCACCGAGTCTGGCAGAGCTACGGCTGCCTACTCCTCACTACTGCTTTTTAATGTCTTAGATGTTAGACACCATCGAGCCGCACCAATTCCAGAGTCGCTATTAGCGTCTGCAAAGCAAAACACCCAGGAAACACTAAGCCCCATCAACAGCCTATTGCACGTCTGTGAACATTTTGCAGATATGCGATTGCAAGAATGCTATAACGATGCATTATTTTACCGAGAGGAAGTTCGCGAGCTGTTCAAATTGGGGCAAGCCAGTATGCGTGAGCGAGGCTTAGCAGAAAACCTAGCCCTAAGCATACTCAATCGCATTGTCTCTGAAATGCCCAAAATAGACAGAATACCCACGGAAATTGAAGATCTACCGACACTATTGGCTGATATCTACTACGGTAATTTCAGCCTGTTTCAGTCGTTACCAGATATCTGGGCGATTGATCAAGTATTCCCAATCATGCCTATCCATCGCTTACAAGAGAAGCCAACAAACGATGCGATATTGGCCGATTTAACCTGCGACTGTGATGGTAAAATTGATCAATTTGTCGGCCCTAACGGCCTACAGCCCACGCTGCCTTTGCATGAGCTAAATGAAGACGAAGAGTACTACCTTGGAGTTTTCTTAGTCGGTGCATATCAAGAAACCTTGGGAGATTTGCATAATTTATTCGGTGACACCAATGTTGTCAGCGTTCGGATAAAGGAAGACCAAAATTTTGAATTCGTCCATGAATTTCATGGTGATACTATTGGTGACGTATTAGAGTATGTAGAATACGATGTTAAAAATGTACAAGAAAAGTTTCGCCAGTTAGCCGAGCAAGCCGTCCGCGCCAAGCGCATCTCTGCAACTGATCGCAGAGAAATGCTCAAAGCATTTAAAGACAGCCTGCAAGGCTATACCTATTTTGAGAAATCACAGTAACGTAATCAGGAGCAAAAAATGGCCAAAGTAGTAATTATCGGCGCCGGTGGTGTGGGAGGCGTAGTAGTCCACAAATGCGCACAATTAGCAGAAGTCTTTACCGAGATCACGCTGGCTAGTCGAACACTAAGTAAATGTGATGAAATATCCGATGCAATAAAAAAGCGTACTGGCATTACTGTCAAGACTGCCCAAGTGGATGCCGACAATGTTCCTGAACTCGTTGCCTTGCTACAGCAAGAAGCGCCTAAATTGGTCATCAATGTCGCTCTACCCTATCAAGACTTGCACATAATGGAGGCCTGTTTAGAGGCAGGTGTGCATTATATGGACACCGCAAACTATGAGCCATTAGACACCGCTAAGTTTGAATACTCTTGGCAGTGGGCGTATCAACAAAAATTTCTAGACGCTGGATTAACCGCCTTACTCGGCTCTGGTTTTGATCCTGGTGCGACCAACGTCTTTACCGCTTATGTGGCCAAGCATTACTTTGATGAAATTCACGAGTTAGATATTATCGACGTCAATGGTGGCGATCATGGCTATCCTTTTGCCACCAATTTCAACCCTGAAATTAATATCCGTGAAGTCACTGCTGAGTGCCGACACTGGGAAAATGGTGAATTTGTCACCACGCCAGCCATGTCAAAAAAAGCCAGCTTCACCTGCCCTGAAGAAGTCGGCACCTATGATATCTATCGCATGTACCACGAAGAGTTAGAGTCACTCACCAAGCACTTCCCAACCATTAAACGCGCTCAATTCTGGATGAGCTTTTCAGACAATTATCTCAAGCACTTAGAAGTGCTCGGTAATGTCGGCATGACAGGTATTGATCCTGTAGAATTTGAGGGCAATCAGATCGTGCCTATTCAATTCTTGCGCGCATTATTGCCAGACCCTGCCAGCCTTGGCCCAAGAACCAAAGGCCGTACTTGCATCGGCTGTGTGGTTAAAGGCAAGAAAGACGGCAAAGAGAAAATAGTCTATATCTATAACACCTGCGATCATCAAGCCTGCTATCAAGAAGTCGGCTCTCAAGCCATCTCTTACACCACTGGCGTTCCGGCAATGATTGGTGCCAAAATGATACTAGAAGAGAAATGGTTACAGCCTGGTGTTTGGAATATTGAGCAACTTGATCCTGATGCCTTCATGGATGACATGAATCAATACGGTCTACCTTGGAAAGTCGTTGAGCTTGATAATTTTTCTTTAACGTCTTAAAGATTTTTGCGAAATTATTTAATCACTAAATCTATACAGTCTAGAGTACCGAAAATGCATGACAGACCCATAAATCAAAGCGCACTGACCGAAGTCAGTGTGCCTAAGTTTGATTATCCCAACATGCAGCAATTTCAACACCTAGACTATAGTCAAATACCTGATCTGGCTTTTGTGATTGATCACCAAGCCATAAAGCAAAATCTGGAAATACTGCAATGGGTTGCGGAGCAAAGTGGCGTCAAAGTTTTGGCAGCACTAAAAGCATTTTCCATGTGGCATTTCGGCAGTTTAGTCAGCGACCATCTGTCTGGCATATGCGCCAGTGGCATACATGAAGCACAGTTGGGTTACGAGGAATATGGTGGAAAAAATGGCAAAGAAGTTCATGTATTCTCCGCAGCCTTTTCTGCAACAGAATTAAATGCAGTCTGCCAGATAGCCAACCATATCGTGCTCAATTCGCTGACTCAATGGCAACGCTTTTCTGCAGAGAGAAAAGCCGGAACCAATATTCACTGGGGGCTTAGAATCAACCCCGAGCATTCAGAAGGCAGCGTGCCCTTATATGACCCCTGCTCTCCTAACTCACGACTAGGCATCACCTTAGCTGAATTTGAAACAGCGGGCTATCTAAACCAAAATATTACTGGTTTAAGCGGACTACACTTTCACACACTCTGTGAGCAAGGCTTTGAGCCGCTATCACGCACTCTAGATGTCGTTGAGGAAAAATTTTCTTGGCTACTCAAACAAGTAAGTTGGGTAAACTTTGGGGGCGGTCATCATATCACCCACTCCGATTATGACCTCAGCGGCTTGGTACAACGTATTCGCCAATTCAAACAGCGTTACAACGTAGAGGTCTACTTAGAGCCGGGAGAAGCCGTTGCAATCCACAGTGGAGTGCTCGTAACAGAAGTCTTAGATATCCGAGGTAAGCATAATGACCAGCTTATTCTCAATACCTCAGCCACCTGCCATATGCCTGACACCCTAGAAATGCCCTATCGGCCAGACATACTGGGTGCAGGTAAACCCAATCAAAAAGCCTATACCTACAAGCTGGGCGGCATGACCTGCCTAGCTGGTGATAATCTGGGCGAATACAGCTTTGACCATGCCATCAATATTGGCGACCGCTTGGTATTTATGGATATGTCACATTACACCATGGTCAAAACCACCACCTTTAATGGCATTAATTTACCAACCTTAGTAGTCTGGGATTCCAAGACGAAACACTACCAAACTCTCCGTGAGTTTGGCTATCAAGACTTTAAAAACAGGCTATCCTAATAGGCTCATGGAGCTTATCGACCCAAACCAGCAAAAGAGCAGCAAGGCAATGACAACTAACCATAGAAATTCACACTTCCTCAGTTCAGAAATTGATGATAACGGTGCTGATAATAGCTTTTTTCATATCATCCCAGTACCGCTTGAAAAAACAGTCTCTTATGGGGGCGGCACCAACCTTGGCCCCAAAACCATTATCGAAGCCTCTGACCAATTAGAATTATGGGACGGCAAAAGCAAACCCGCTGAGCTAGGCATTCACACTCAAGCCACCATTGATTGCAATCAAGATTGTGAAACCATATTACAACAAGTCGCTGCTGCAAATGCTGCAGCACTAAAGCTCGGCAAGTTCCCCATCACTCTCGGTGGCGAACACACAGTAACCTATGGCGTAATTCAAGGCTATATTGACGCAGGTATTAGCGATTTTGGAGTTGTGCAAATTGATGCCCACGCCGATCTACGTGAAGCCTATGAAGACGATCCGCTCAGCCATGCCTCAGTAATGAAGCGCGTAGTTGATCTCGGCATTCCGCTAGTTCAACTAGGCATTCGAGCCTACTGCGAAGAAGAAATGCAAACTCGCAAAGACTTCAATGTCACGCATTACGATGCAGATGAACTAGTGCCTGACAATATTCGTGAAATCACACTGCCAGAAGATTTCCCTAAAAAAGTCTTTTTCACCTTAGATATAGACGGCATGGATCCCAGCGTATTCCCCTCAACCGGCACCCCAGTTCCCGGCGGGCTAAATTGGTACCAAACCCTAGGTTTATTTGAGTCAGTCGTCAAACAACGCCAATGCATTGGTTTTGACATTATGGAGTATGCACCCATCGAAAACTTTCACGCCTATGACTTTGCCGCTGCTCAACTCACCTACAAAATGATGGGCATTGTTCAGCGACATATTAAATAATTCCTTAAACTCTATCCTTCATAATTATTTACTGCTAACAAGCGACATTATGATCGCTGATACTAAAACAAAAACCTGTTATTGTTAGTAGTCGATAATACAAGAGAAAATTAGGTCAGCCTCCATCGTTTATCCATATTGCTGTATAAGGTTATGATGCACTTGGTGCCTCCTAGTTCAAACACTACATCGGATAACCATAGTGAGCTTTTTGCAGGCAAACAGAATCGTATAAATGACATAGAAAGTTTTGAGAGCCAAGCTAAGCGCCATTTACGCAAATCTAAAGAGATACTGAAAGAGCATTTTCACCTCTTTTTGGAGAAGTGTGGATGGTGTTTTAAACATAGTAATTTGAAGTCTAAATTAAATAAATTAGAACGGTAAATTAAAGTAGCTATTTAAGTCCATTTCAATAACAGTTTTAGCTACTTAGAGAGCGTTTGTAACAAAATTTTAGAGTTTTTACTCACGAAAAAGGCTCAAAGATGTTCCTATAAGCTGAGTAAATGTCACCAAATTTTAGTTACTACTTCTGCATGGAAAACTCATTATTACGACGACAAATTCCACGTATTACAGAGAGAGCATTAAAACCTCTCGCCATGATATCCATCATCTAGATGAAGTGGAAGTTCATTTCTCCGCCTATACGCCTGTTGGAGATAATGAGCAACTAAGCACGTAAAGACCATACTCCCCCAATCAGAAGAATCAGTTTATGGTTAAACAAAATTTATACGAAACCCTTTGATAATTATGCAACCTAGGAACTCTCAGAAATAGGTAATTTAACGCTGATTAGGTGATATAACCAGCGCAATGTGAGCAATATTAATATCCTAGATATTGGGTGTTATTTATTAATTCCATGTAAAACAACTGTTATATATTAGATTCGAATATTTTATGTTAAGATTTCGCAATCTTATACATTAAAAACAAAAATTATCTTTATTATTCTCAATTATGAAAAATTTTGTCTTAAATTTTACATCAGTTTTAAGCCTTAGAATTATTTTAGGTTTTTTTATAATTCTAGTTTCGTCATTTACTTGCGCCCAAAATGATACAAAAAGCACTATTCATGAAAATGTGCCTGTAGAGAATGGCGAACCGTTACCAGAGGTAACTATAACTATTGATAAGCTGAATAATTTAACTCTTCCAATCGTCCATAGCTATTCGGCTAAAGTAGAAGCACAAGATCAAGCAAAGATTAGCCCAGAGGCTAGTGGTATCGTTAATAATATCAAAGTAGAGGTAGGATCAAGAGTTAAAAAAGGTGATATTTTGCTTAGCATTGATTGCGAAAGTTTAAATTATGATAAAGCGATTAATCTTGCGCAAAAAAAAGCTCAACTAGCTTCAGTCAAATTAGCTAAAAAACAAGTTAGTCGATATACCACTTTGAAATCTAAAGGAGCTGCCACTCAGATGCAGATCGATGAATTCTCAAGCTCTGCAGATACAGGCACTGCGCAATTGGGAGTGTTTGATGCTAACATTCGAAAAATAGAGTTTTTGTTGAAAAAATGCAAAATTCTCGCTCCTTTTAATGGCATTATTACCCAAAAATTTGTCTCTGTTGGTGAGTTTGTTTCCCCAGGCGTAACGCTATTCACTCTGATGAACATCGACACTAATGAAGTTGTCGTAAACTTACGGCCAGAACTAATCAAGCAATTACAGAATAATATTTCTAATGCGAAGTTTACTTTTAATGGCAAAAGCAATGAACTGAATATAAAGACAATCATCCCCGCTATTAATTCTTTGGCCAACACGCAAGAAGTAAGATTGTCAGCAATGAATCCTAACTTATTACTCAACAATGCCAATGGAGAGTTGATCTGGAGTGCAGGACTTGCTTTACCATCACGATATATTACCCAGAGAGAGCATCAATTTGGAATATATTTACATGACCCTAAAAGCAACAAATTTCCGTTTGCTTTTTTCCCTCTTCCAGACGCCAATGAAGGAAGCTCAATACGTATAGATCATCTATTAAAGGGTGATGTGGAGGTTGTTACCTCTGGTTTAGGCAAAATCGGCGACGATTCAGCTCAATCTTTCAAAATTGTCTATGCAAATTAACCTATAAACACTTCCCTTCCCTATGCGAAAATTATTATCAAATCATGTTTTTTCTTGGTTGACTTTTTGGCTGGTCATTGTGATGGGAGTTTCAACATATATTCAACTTCCACGTCAACAAGACCCAACAATTAACTTTAATTGGATTGAGGTACTTACTGCTGCCCCTGGGCTGTCTAGTAGTGATGTTGAGAGCAAAATTACCGATGTGCTTGAGGATTCATTAAGGTCGCTAGGTGACGTTAGGTTCTCTCAGAGCACATCTACTAATGGATTTTCAATTATCTTAGTACGTTTTGATGACATTAGTCCGACACTTTTTCAAAGCAGAGTTAATGATTTACGTCGAGAAATTGATGGTGTTAAAGCATTGCTGCCTGAAGCGGCTAATGATCCAGACATTATAGAGATAACTAGTTCTAACGCCTTTCCAAGTGCGATGATACTCGTAGAGGCTCCCGCTCAAAATGAAAGCTTACGATATAATACTGAGGCTATTGCAGATGAAATAAAACAATTTTCGGGTGTTGATAAAGTTGACATCATCGGTGTCGAAAAACCAGAGCTGAAAGTTGAGTTTGATACCAACAAACTATCATATTACAGTCTAAACCCAACAGTTATTGCAGATACTATCCGTAGTTATTATCAGGACATAGCAGCTGGTAGTATCAATATTCTAGAGGAAGATTGGAACGTACGCATTGTTGGCACATCTCCCAATCCTGACGATATAGCAAATATTCCTCTGCTAACACCAACAGGACAAATATATCTAAATGAAGTAGCAGAAATAAGCTTCACTCAGGCTAGCGCAAACCAATTAGCAAGCAGCAATGGTAAATTCTCAAGTTTGATCACCGTCAATAAAGCAGCTAACGGAAACCTGCTCGGGATAGTTGATCAGATTAAAGATTATATTAGTTCAAAGAATAAATCACTGGATCAACTTGGTTTAAAATTAGTACTATTAGATGATCAAACGTCCATAACTCGTAACGCAATCAACCTCATGCAAAATAATGCAATAGTTGGTTTGTTTTTGGTCTTAATAGTCGCTTGGTTATTTTTAGGGACACGTATAGCAATATTAACTTGCCTTGGAATACCTTTTACTCTGTCAGGAACTTTTTGGGTGCTTGGCCAGTTAGATCAAACACTTAATCAATCCGTTTTATTAGGGGTTGTCATTGCATTAGGCATGATTGTTGATGACGCGGTTGTCATTGTGGAAACAATTTACCAAAATTTAGAAAAAGGTATGAAAAAACTTGATGCTGCAGTAGAGGCATTGAGAGAAGTCGCTATCCCTGTCACTACTGCTGTATTGACTACAATTGCTATCTTTCTTCCGTTGATGCTAATCCCAGGTATATTGGGTAAGTTTATGTTGGTAATTCCTTTAGTTGTCTCCATAGCCCTTTTAGTGAGCTTGTTAGAAGCCTTTTGGATGTTACCCGCTCATATTAGCTCAGGAACAGATCAAAAGACGAAAATAAATCAAAAACGACGCAAAGCTCTAAAAAAAATACGTTATATTTATAGTAAAATGCTGGTTACTTCTCTTAGGTATCCAGCTCTTTCTCTAATATTCTCAGCAATCTTGGTTCTAGGAAGCTTTGGCATCGTCGGCCTAAGTGCTACTGGGAATGGCCCGATAAAATTCAATTTTTTCGCATCAGACACCATTCGATTATTTTATATCAATGTAGAAATGGCTTCTGGCACACCAATTGAACAAACTTTGCGTAAAACCCAAGAATTGGAAGATCTAGCAAAATCCAAACTTAAAAAACATGAATTAAGAGGAATAACAAGTCTAGCGGGAATAACTTATACAGAAATAGAGCCAAAAACGGGGCAACAGTTTGGCCAAGTGGTTGTCAGCTTACATGACAAACAAACTGACGGAAGAAGTGTAAAAGAAATTATAGATATAATTACCCCTGAATTCTCTAATATATCAGGGGTAGAAAAGTTATCTACCTTAATGTTAAGCGGAGGACCTCCGACACAGCGGCCAATTAAAGTCAAAATATTAAGTGATCAATTACCCAGTCTTGTTGCTGCAAAAAATGAGTTAAAAACTAAACTTGCAAAAATTCAAGGTGTTTTTAACATTACTGACGATGATGATGGCGGCTCTAAAGAAATAATTTTAAATATTGATAAAGAGAAAGTCAGACAACTGGGTTTCGTTCCTTCCGATCTGCAACGCATTATTAATCTCATGGCTGATGGCGAGATAGTTAGTCAATTACGCTACAAGGGCGATAATATGAGTGTCAGAGTATTAGCCAAGGACCAAGCATATAGCAGCCCTGTACAGTGGATGGATTTTGATATAACTAGCAACAGCGGTAAGAAGGTCCAACTCAAAGAATTATTTACATATGAGATAACCCAGGCAAAAGATAAAATACGGCATTATAATTTTCAGAGAAATATAACTTTAGAAGCAGACATTGATGAAAATGAAAACAATACTATTGCTGCCAATTCAGAGTTGAAAGCTGAATGGGAAAAGATTAGAAATAAATATCCGGATGTAAAACTAGACTTCAGTGGAGAGTTAGACGATATTCAAGAAAGCTTAAACGCTTTAGGGGTATTATTTGCTCTAGGATTATTGTTGGTTTATTTAATCCTTGGCACTCAATTCACCAGTTACTTCCAGCCACTTTTGATAATATCTACAGTTCCTCTTGCCTTTAGCGGTGTTGTTTTAGGATTATTAGTATCTGGGAATCCAGTAAGTTTGTATACGATGTACGGAGTAGTAGCACTCATGGGAATTGCTGTGAATTCAGCTATTGTATTAATTGCCGCGGCAAATGATCGAATAGCTCTAGGAATGGGTGCTTACCATGCTACAGTCTTCGCAGCTAGACGCAGAGTAGTCCCAATTTTAATCACAACCTTTACTACTATAGCAGGGTTATTTTCACTAGCCGCAGGCTTAGCTGGAAAATCGTTAATATGGGGACCCGTTGCAAACTCTATCGTCTGGGGTTTAGGGTTCTCCACTATATTAGCGCTTTTCGTAATACCAACTCTTTTTCTGATCTTTCATAGGAAAGTTAATAAGAACTAGCTCTAAAATGAAATTCAATAAGACGAATAACCATACCTTAGATTGACTATTAGGCAAGTATACTTCCACTCAAAAAAATAAGTAAATGGTAGGATTTTACCACTTACTTAATAACTTAAAGAATTAGTTAGCTACATAGAAGAAACTGCTTATCAGAAATAGACTTACTACCTCAGCAAATATCCAAGTAAATATTTTGGGTTTGAAGGCTAGGTATCATTACGTAGCACGTAAGTCGGCTAACTATTCATTGTAGCTTTAAATCTTGAGCTCTCTTCGGCACCAATTATTTTCGTATGATCAGCGCACCAACGATTAACGCACTTACTGAGATACTCTGTATAATCGGGTGCTTTTACAATAACATTATCATTTGTTTCAAAAGTTCCGTCTATCGATAAATAAGGTAAAAAAGCATCTAGGAGACTGAGAAGTTTATATTGTGAGTGCTTAAGCGCTTTTTGAGCTAGAGGCTTATAAAGTCGGTTGTAAGTATCATAAGAAACAATTGGCGGTTGTTTTAAGGCTGGTGCGTTTAGTTTTCCACGTTCAGATGAAACCACTTGATATACTCTAGTCATAACAGCTTCTACAGTCGGCGCGGCTTCTCCAGAAACAGCTAAGGCTATTTCATGCTTCAGAGAATCTTGTAGCATTGCATCTACAATTACTCTAGCAACAAAATCACATGGTACTATGTCGATATGAGAATTAGGGTGACCGACAATAAACGGAACCAATCCACTACTCGCAAGTCTAATTAGATGATATAAACCATTATAACTATTTATCTTCCCATCTATGGTACGGCCAACAACTAAACTTGGCCTCACAATTGACCACGGTAATTTAGATTTTATTACAACTTGTTCGGACAACCACTTCGAGTATTCATAGGTATTATTAAAGTCTTCACCATCGATATGAATATCATTTTCCATTTCCTCCTTTTTCTTAGGAGAGTTCACAAATGCAGTTGATACAAATACAAAACGTTGTACTTTTGTAGCGTATTGCGTCAGTGTATCTACAAGATTTTGAGTAGTCACGACATTGTTATTTATCGCCTCTTCATGCGGTAGATTCCAACGAACATCAGCTGCTAAATGAATCACATGCGTAACATCTTTCAATGCTTCTATAAAATCCTTATTATCTTCTAATTCAGACCGTAGATCTAACTGAAAGTGGCCTTTCTTCATTAAAACATTGGGCTTCCGAGAAGTTATTATATATTCTGCTTTCGGGTATTCATGGTTTAGTAACGATACAACCTCACCACCGATAGCTCCATTAGCACCAGTGATTAATATTTTCATCGCTGCTCTCCAAATGCTCTTAACATTGTTTGCGAATTTTCCTCAATAGCTAATTTTGCAACGGGATCTAGCATATCTCGAAGCATTGGAATCCCAATTTCAAAATTCGTATACAAAAAAACTTCTGTTTGTGTATCAGCCATTTCAGATAGTTGCCAATAACCATTGAATTGCTCTAGATCCCCATCCATTTGCGTGAACTCAATCCTATATTTCTCGGGAAGCTTAGTATCAGACTCAGTCCATTTTAAGATACTGCCTTTTAAATTCACTTCCCATTCAGATATCAACGTATTGCCTTTCTTGTCAAGAATTCGGAGATTACGAACAGGCTCCATGAGATTTGGATATTTTTCAAAATCACAAATCATATTCCAAGTATCATTAATATTGCGAGGTATTACTTCTCTTACTTGTACAGTAGGCATTTTAAGGTTGCTCCTTATTTATTTTGTTTAATTTTTAATTACTTCTTTACAGGCTAATGACAAAATATCTAAGCCTTTGTTTATTTCTTGACTTGTCATGGTTGCAGCAGGGGATATTCGAACAACAGAAGGAGTTGTAAGGCAAGGCGTAAGAAGTAATCCTGACTTAACACAACTTTGCATAAAGTTAGCAACTTTATCAGGGGTTGTGAATTTCAAACCTAAGAGTAAACCACGGCCTAAAACTTCTTCTAAAATATCGGGATAATCAGAAGCTAGCTCATTAAGATTCTGTTTTAATATATTCCCCATATTTCTGCTAATATCAGGTATGCTATTCTCTGAGATGACAGAAAGAGTAGCTGCAGCTGCTGCTGCAGCAAGTGGGTTACCACCAAACGTAGAGCTATGTATCAGTGGATCTCTGTCAAATGGTTGAAATGCGCTTTTTGTAGCTAACATAGCGGACACTGGCAATATCCCGCCACCTAAGGCTTTACCTAGCAAGATTATATCTGCTTCAAGACCTAGCCGAACACTTGGCCATAATTCACCTGAACGACCCAACCCACATTGAATCTCATCGGAAATAAGAAGCGCTCCGACTTGATTGCAAGCGTCTCTAATCTTTTGACAATATTCCTGACTGAGTTCAAATATGCCACCTTCCCCCTGAATAGGTTCCATAATTACAGCAGCAGGTTTTACGGAAAGTATATCGCTAAACGCCTCTTCAGAATCAGTACGACTAATCTTTTGAGTTTGTGTCACAAAATTTGGAATTGGATCACGAAAAATAGGCGAGTCAGTAACAGATAAAGCACCTTGTGTTTTTCCATGATAGGATTTTTCCAAGTACATCACTGTACTGCGTTTTGTAGCTATTCTAGCAAGCTTTATGGCTGCCTCAACTGCTTCTGAACCCGAATTAAGCAACATGAATTTTTCGATCTCAATGGGTGCCATACTAGCCATTTGTACATGGAATTGTTTCAACGCTGTATGAGGGAATGCACGAGTTGAAAGAGGCAGTACTCCTAGTTGATTTTGTATAGCTTGAACTATTTTAGGATAAGAATGCCCAAGTAAAAATACACTATACCCCCCCCAATTTAGAAATTCTCTGTTAGAGCTAGAGGTCATATATGAGCCTGTTGCAGACGCTTCTATCTCTTCTCCAAAGAGAGAATATAGAAACGCTCTACCAACAGATTCATGCTTTCTTATGTTGTCGTATATATCGGTACTCACTACGCTTTAATTCTCTAAAATATCTTGTTCGTTAAAATCGCGTAAATCAAAATTTTTCGCCAAACCGAGCAAACTCCGTCCGAGCCCTAGCCGAGAAACAAATCTTGTCGGTGGATGGAATAAGATTGCTTGCATGTCTCTAGCAAGTCTGCTTAATATTGAGTTTTCTCCATATGATCGGCCTCCAACTAATTCCATTGCCCCAGAGACAATTTTTAAACAGGTATCAACAGATTCATGTTTGATTGCCATCGCGTATTCTAAGCAAGCCTCGGGGTCAGGGTTTCGTTCGTAAGCGGCAGCTACCCCATAGCATGACGACTCTAACCCTAGAAGTGCAGCATTTAGCTTGCCCAACTCTGCTTGCAGTGTCGGCAAATCGGCTCTTCTATTTCCTGAAACCAATAAACTCTCTTGCAGCTCGCTAGCACACTGCTGTAATGCTTTTTTGGCACCACCGATGTAGGATGCTGAAGTTAAAAGACTAAACCAAACTATTCCCGCAGAGAAAGTATTATCATCATCATAGCCAGGCCTTGCCGTATGAAAGACAAGTTTTTCCGGAACAAAAGTTTCATTAAAGCAAATAGTGTCAGATTCACTAGATTTCATCCCCATTGCCGACCATGTCTCCTTAACCTCAATACCTTTAGAGTCAGCAGGTATAAGGGCAACCAGCAGCTTACCGACATTTTCCGAATCTACATATTCAAATTGCAAACAAATTAAGTCGGAACGTTTAGCAAAAGAGCAAGGCGTTTTTATTCCGGTGATTAGATACCCCCCTTCAACCTTTTTAGCTTTGATATTTGACCTTAATAGACTGCCTCCAAGCTTAGGTTCTGCAAATGCCGATGCAATCATTCGGTCTTGTGAGCTGACAGCCTCTAAAAGAGCCCAGCTTATATCTTTATTTCTATCGAAATGCTCTTTGATAATTCCAACCGTAAAATGGTGCATATTCAGGCCAATCGCTAAGCCAAAATTGGTTGCTGCCAAGCGCATTTGAGTAGCGCAAATTTGTGTAAATGTAGCCCCTAAGCCTTTATACTCCTCCGGAACCGCTAACCCATAATATTTCGAGTCTTTTAAACAATCGAGGTGTTTCTCATTCACTGAATACCAAGCATCATTATCAGTACTAATATTCATTAATAGTTTAGTACTAAGAAATTTCTCAGTATTTGGCCATAGATATGTCTCGTTTACTTTATACATTTAGTTTTCTATTTAGTGATAAGAGATAAATAATTAAAATTAACAAAAGTTAATCTAATGAATCAACTTTAACTTAAATCAAAAAAATTCACAATTAAATTTTTTTGATTTATAAAAATTTACGCATTAATAGTGAAATTGGCTTTTTAAATCACAATTAATGCGGTTAATTTGATAG
>CAKMZF010000017.1:0-6259 GCA_929200405.1 uncultured Gammaproteobacteria bacterium
GCTTCTTGGTCTAAATATACGATTACATTTTTGTGCCATTGCAGTGCAGACGCAGGACATTTGGCAGATACCGGACCCTCTATCATGTCTTTACAGGCCTGCGCTTTATTGGCACCGTATGCCATGACTACCACTTTTCTAGCTCTTGAAATGGTACCTATTCCCATAGTCAGAGACAGCGTTGGCTGTGCCATACCTGCTTTGAAAAATCGCTGGTTGTCTTGCAAAGTCGCTTTAGACAATGCCTTGGGTCTGGTATTGGAGCCTAAGCTAGAGCCGGGTTCATTAAAGCCGATATGCCCGTTTCGACCTATGCCCAGTAGTTGCCAATCTATGCCACCACAGTTTTGTATGATTTGCTCATAGCGTTCGCACTCTTTTAATAGATCATCAGACATGCCGTCTGGGAGATGGCAATTTTCTTTAGCGATATCAATATGATTGAATAAATTTTGTTCCATATAGAAACGATAAGATTGTGGGTGGGTATTTTGCAATCCGACATATTCATCTAAATTGAAAGTAGTGATATTTTTCGCGCTAAACAGTCCGGACTTATATTGTTCAACAATTCTGGCATAGCTGGCAACGGGCGTGCCTCCTGTTGCCAGCCCGAATACAGAATCTGATTTTTGTGAGGTTTGTTTTACAAAGCTATTGGCGACTAATTCGGCGACTTTGGCTGCATTTTTAAGAATAATGACTCTCATGGTTTACTCCGTATAGATAACTTTGCCAGCACGATAAGTACTGATAGGTGTAAATGTCTTGTTCAAAACGACAATGTCAGCGATATGGCCTGATGTTAACTTGCCAAATTTATGGGCTAGGTTTAATTGCTGTGCTGGATATAGACTTGCCATCCGTAAAATTTCTTCTAGTGGCCAAGTAAAGTGCTTTTCTGCGTATTTAACCGCGTCTGATAAGCCAATCGCAGCACCTGCTAAATTGCCGTTATCATTAATGAGTTTGTTATTTTTTTCGGTGAGTGTTTCACCATACAACTGAAACGACTTTTGACTGGCGCCGATAGTTGCCATGGCATCACTTACAAAAAATAATTTTCCCTTTGGTTTGGACTTAAAAGCCAGTTCGGTGGCTGTTTTATCAACATGATGGCCATCTACTATTATCGAGCAGGCAAGTTGGTTATTCTCTAGACTGGCTCCGATAAGGCCACTGTCTCTAGCTTGCAGTCCTGACATAGCGTTATATAGATGGGTGCAGAGCTTTGCGCCACTTTGTTGGGCGCTATTAGCTTCATCCGCCGTGGCATGACTGTGACCTAGGGAGATATTGATGCCAGCATCTGACCACTGCCTGATAAAATCATTGCCGACCATCTCAGGTGCCAAGGTTAAAATATTGGGGATTTTTGCTAGTGTCTGTAACCACTGGGTATCCGCTTGTTCTGGTTTGCGAATGTAGTTTGCTTTGTGCGCACCTCGTTTTAGAGGGTTAAAAAAAGGTCCCTCTTGGTGAATGCCGATAACAGGACTATCAAGGTTTTGATGGTAGTTGAGAATTGCCTCAAGTAGATGATGGGTAACCTGCGGTACATCTGAAACCAAGGTAGCTAGATGACGAGTTGTTCCTTTACTAGCATGTCCAACACCAACCTTTTCGAAAGACTCCTTGGTTGGGGAGTTATTGAACAGGGCACCACCACCACCGTTGACTTGCAGGTCTATATAAGCAGGAGCAAGTAAGGCATCTTGATGATTAACCTCGGCAATATTCGGTGGCAAATCTTTGCGTGATACGACATCGATAATTTTTCCATCCATGATGAGTAATGCGCTATCGTATAAAAAGTGATCGCCATCAAAGATTCGCGCTGCTGAAATCGCCTGCATTATATAGTTAATTCCGTGTAAAATGAGTACCTGTCACCGCGATAAGCCGAATGGGTTAATTCCACTACTCGGCCTAGCGCATTGTAGCCAATTCGCTCTAATCGTAAAATTGGCGTTTCTGGCTTTATTTCTAATAAATTGGCTTCATCACCCTCGGGTAGACGAGCTTGAATTTTTTGCATCGCCCGTACCGGCTGGTTTCGAGTTAGAGACATCTTCTGATAGAGAGATCCTTCAAAAGGCTCATCGGGGTCTATTATGCACTGCACAGGTACTATGGCTTTTTCTATTGCAATTGGCATTTCATCGGCATAGCGTATTCTTCGGATAATAAAAAACTCGTCACCAAAAGATGCATTTAATTTTAAGCTGTCATCCGGATGAATGGTGTCGACAGATTGCTCAATTAATTTAGCTTCAGGGTTATGGCCTCGAAAAGCTACCTCCTCTGTAAACCCAGCGAGTTGTTTCAACCCAGCTTGGTATTTTTCTAAGATAAAATGACCAGAACCACGTTTAGCAACAATGATTTGACTATCCAGAAGTTCTTTAAAAGCTCTTCTAATAGTGGTTCGAGACAGATTGGTTTGTTCGGCGATGTCTCTTTCCGCTGGTAACCTTTCACCTCTATTAATGGTTTTGTTATTGATCAAAGATTCAATTGCCAGTGCAAGACGGTGATAGGCCGGTCCGCGGACCGGTTTTTCAAGTGCGTTATTTAGTGCTTTATAAAAATCACTTTCAATATACATAGAAGCCTCTTTTGATTATTACTAGTCATAAGTAAAAACAGTAAATAGATTTATTTATCGTAAAGTCGATAAAGTAAATATTGTGTTATCGGTTAGCAGACTTTCTTGCAGGCTAGCGATTAAGCAATAGCTTTATTATTATTTTCTACATTCAATCTTGTTTTGACTTCCTCTCAACTCTCAAACATTAATCATGCACTAATTGTTGTCTTTTGGTTTTTACTTGAAATCAAATAGAACTGAATTCTGATAAAAAGTATGGCATATGAACACCAAAAAGAAAACCAATTCGCGTCATCTATTCAAAAGAAAGCAACATTGGGTTGAAATTGGACTTTTTTGGTGTTGTTTTTTGGGTGAATTTGATGAAAAAAGAAATTTTTTTGCTCAAAAATCGGTTGATTTTTAGTTTCAAATGGAGCATTATTGTTACAGTTTTTAGTAATTAGAATAATAAACAGCTATTTTCGATTAAAAATAGTTAATTTAGCTCGAATATCCGCTTAGTCATCAAAGAGTGCTAATCATGTAAATTTTGCTTGATTTGTCTTATTTAGGAAATAAATTGGCATATTCGGATAAGTGCTCTGCAACTTCTAGAATTTTTGCTCGAGATAGAGCAATGAGGTGGGAAAATGACATATCATTTAAGTAACTTGCTGTTATCGCAGTTATATAGACTCTGTAGTAGTCAAGAGCAGGCTGTAAGCTCTGCGGCTTACTCTATACCAAAGTTAAAGTTTGCGATTCGCAAGGCGGTAGAGAGATTGGAAAAGACTTCTGGCCGCATGATTTATGTTGGTGCTGGCAGCTCCGGGCATTTAGCGGCATTAGATGCTTATGAACTAAAGCCAACTTTTAGTTGGTCTGAGAGTCGCTGCGTGTCGCTGATCGCAGGGCAAGACCAAAGGTTTGACTGGGTAGATGGCTATGCGGAAGATGATACCAATTATGTGGTTCAACAATGCCACGATCTGGCGTTGTCTGAGAATGATATTGTGATTGGTGTCTCAGCAAGCGGTGATACGCCTTATACTGCAACGGCAATGAGAGAAGCTAGAGCAGCTGGTGCGTTGACTGTTATGCTTAGTGCAAACCCAGACGAGAACTTTTGTTCGACAGCAGAAATTACTATAAACGTGGCGTTACCTGATGAGGTTATCCACGGTTCTACTCGTTTGGCTGCTGGCACAGCGCATAAAATGATGCTCAATAGTCTATCTACAGGCATTATGACGCAGTTAGGGAGAGTCTATAAAGGGCATATGGTGGCAATGGATGTTACTAATCAAAAGCTGCAAAGACGAGCGATTAAAATAGTTACTGACATTACCGGAACCACGGAGATACAGGCAAGGCATAAGTTGAGTTTGGTAAATTATGATATTCGCCAAGCCATTCTAATTTTAAAAGGGGCCGATGTTCATCAGGCTGTTGCATTATTAGATGAATATTACGGTCATTTGGGCAAAGCAATTAAAGCTTTGCCACGTCAACTCAAGCCTCGATTATTAAACGCGCT
This sequence comes from uncultured Gammaproteobacteria bacterium, assembly GCA_929200405.1. Classification (GTDB taxonomy): domain Bacteria; phylum Pseudomonadota; class Gammaproteobacteria; order Cardiobacteriales; family CAKMZF01; genus CAKMZF01. The sequence continues at coordinate 4,131 of CAKMZF010000017.1, forward strand.
ATCCGTCAGAAACTAAAGCGCTCTATTTATGAACTAGGTATTTATAGCAGTCATTAGGTAACGACATATTGCTAGAAATTATGTCTGGTATACTCCAGCCTTTCATTTACTGAGACAGATAATGCAAGAGGTGGGTCTTTTCTTATTGGCAATCTTTGCAGGTTGGGTAGATGCCGTGGCTGGCGGTGGCGGTCTATTGGTTATTCCCGGTTTGCTGATGTCTGGCTTCAGCCCTTTGCAGGCCATTGCTACCAACAAATTCCAAGCAGTTTTTGGCGCTGCGTCCGCAGGATTTCATTTTATTAGAACTGGTGTGGTTACAGTGCAAACTCTGTTGCTACCCATAGTTACCGTATTCTTAGGTTCTGTTCTTGGCGCTGTGTTAGTGTCAAGCATAGATGCTAGTTGGTTAGAGAAATTGATCCCTATATTGCTAATTATTATTGCGGTTTATCTAATGTGCTCTTCTAATACAAAACTGGATGCAGCGACGAGCGCTAAAATTACCGAAAAACAATATAATGTGACTGCTGCTCCAGCGGTTGGATTTTATGATGGCTTCTTTGGTCCGGGAACCGGAACATTTTTCACATTGTCTGGTCGTTGGGGACTGGGGTTGTCTTTATTGGATGCGACAGCCAGAAGCAAGATCTTAAATACCATTAGTAATTTTGCTGCATTGATTTTCTTTTTGACTATGGGGATTATTAATTGGAGAGTTGGCGTTATTATGGCGATTGGTCAGATAATAGGAGCGACCTTGGGCGCCAAGATGGCACATAAAATAGGCGCAAAGTTAATTCGCCCGCTGTTGATATCACTTTGTTTGGTATTGAGTTTTAAATTATTATTCTGGTCTTAGCTTAGAATCTTTCGGAAAAACTAGCAAAGCAGACGTTGGGTAGTAGTAGATGCTAGACCTAGCGTTTCTGGCTAGTTAAAATTATCTTAAACGGAGGCCTTATATGACCGGCTACTTACCACATTCTGACGCACTGAAACGATTGGCGAATAAACTTCCTAAGACAGAGTTGCATCTGCATATAGAAGGTAGCTTAGAGCCAGAGCTGTTATTTGAACTGGCTCAACGTAACAATATCACCCTTACTTATGCAGATGTAGCGGAGGTGAGAGCAGCTTACCAATTCTCAGATTTGCAGTCTTTTTTGGATATTTATTACGCTGGCGCGGCAGTATTAATAACTGAGCAAGATTTTTTCGATTTGACGCGAGCTTATCTGGAGCGTGCAGATGCGGATAATGTGGTTCATGTTGAAATCTTTTTCGACCCTCAAACTCATACCGAAAGAGGTGTGGATATTGGTGTGGTAATCGCAGGGCTTCGTCGTGGCTTGCTTTGGGGGGAGGCTACGTTTGGCATTACCAATAAGCTAATTATGTGCTTCTTACGACATTTAGAAGAGCAGGATGCTTTTACAGTCTGGGAGCAGGCGCTGCCGTATTTGCAAGAGATTGACGGAGTTGGATTGGACTCGGGGGAGCGAGGTAATCCGCCAGAGAAATTTAAAAATATCTATGCGGCAGTACGCGAGGCTGGTCTGCCTGTAGTGGCGCATGCAGGTGAAGAAGGGCCTGCGGAGTATGTGCGTAGTGCTGTTGATGTTCTTAAAGTGTCGCGCATAGATCATGGTGTGCGATGCATAGAAGATCCGCTATTGGTTGCCGAGCTGGCGGAAGCAAGAATGCCATTGACGGTATGCCCGTTGTCCAATCAGAAACTACAAGTTTATCCAGATCTAGCAGATCACACCCTTAAGTTTCTATTAGATAAGGGACTGTGTGTCATGGTCAACTCAGATGATCCCGCTTATTTCGGCGGCTATGTAAACGCCAATTTTGATGCCTGTATCGAGGCGTTGCCATTAACCGAAATGGATATTCGGCAGCTGGCTAAAAATAGCTTTGAAGCGAGTTGGTTGCCAGAGTCTGTAAAGGCCGATTATATCTCTCAAATTGAGACATTGCAGATATAACGCTTGCTTGGCAGTTATACCTACTATATCTCTACTATTTATCATTTGATTTCATGTTGCCCACCAGTGGATTAGTGACAGCTTTTAGAGTCAAGAAGCTCAAAGTAAACTGTGTGCTTATCTGGTTGTTTTGCT
>CAKMZF010000017.1:6359-27242 GCA_929200405.1 uncultured Gammaproteobacteria bacterium
CATCTCAGTTTTTTTTGCAAGCGCAGATGGCTGAGATGGTTGATAACTCAGAAGAAGCCATCCAGAAATATGACCAAGCGATTGAATTAGATCAGGATAATCTACTGTACCGTATCTCCAAAGCAAGCTTGCAGCGAGCGCAGTATCAGTACTCAGAGGCTAAATCAACTCTCATTGATGTATTGCCATTGCTGGGTTATGCAAAAACAGTGGACTTGCCTATGTTTATTTACAATGAGCTAGGGGAGTTAGAGCGTGAGTTGGGCGGTGTGGAATCCGCTATCAGTTGGTATCAAAAATCTCTGACAGTGGCACTATCATTAGATCCTATCCCTCAGGAAGCATTGCTGCCGCTATATAATAATTTGGGATTAATGAATCTCAAACTAGGCAATTATGATCAGTCTCAAAGTTATTTCGAAAAGGCCCTGCTGCTAACCGATATTCCCTTAGAAAGCTATGATATCTATCAATGGCAACTATCGGGCTGGTCGACTACTTTAATAAATATTTCTTCTTTGCAGGTTAGCCTTGGCTTGCTGGATGAGGCTGACGATACTTTGACAAGAGCTTTAGAGCGCTATAATGAAATCCTAGAGCCGGATATCCGTGCAAGCCGGTACCTCGGTTTAAAACTCACTATACTACAGAAACAAAGCAATGTTTTACAATTGCTAGGGAAAATCGATCAAGCGCAAGTTGTGCGCTTGCAAGCGCTAGAGCAGACCAAGAAATTGTATGGCGCAACACATAATCAAGTTGCCTTAGCATTAGGAGAGCTGGGTGCATATGCCATAGCATTGGGTCGAGTAGCACAGGCTGTGAAATACTATCAACAAGCGCTGGCTGTATTTGCCGCACTAGGCGACACTGATAGTCAAGTGTATATGCAAATTCAGCAAAGCTATGCAAATTTATTGTTCTTGCAAGAACATAGCGATTTAACAATTCCAGAGCAGTAAATTTCTTTATTATCTGAGACTATTTTGAGCCCTAAAAGGTTAGATACCATGCTTAATCAAAGGTGTTTCCTGTTATTATCTAAGCTATGAAGCGTACCCCTTATTCAATTCCCAAGATAGCTACCCAATTTAGTGAAGAGATATTAATTGAGCGGAAAGGCTCTAGATTTTATGCAGTGGTTGGGCATGCGATGAACTCTGAGCAAGGTAAAACACTATTAGCAGCATATCAACAGCAGCACCCCAAGGCTAGGCATCACTGTTGGGCAGGTGTATATGGAGCGCCAGATAATAGTTTGCGCTATGTATGCCAAGATGATGGTGAGCCTTCAGGTACGGCAGGGGTTCCTATATTAAACGTGATTAAAGGCTATCCCATTGGCGAGTGTGTGGTGATTGTTGCCCGTTATTTTGGAGGAACTAAATTAGGGACGGGAGGTTTAGTCAGAGCTTATGGAGATGCGGCAAAAAGTGCGCTTTCTCAGTCAAAAACAGCGACTAAGACGCCTCAGGTTGCGGTTGCTTTCGTTGGCGATTTCTCAAGTCAAAATCGCTACCAACGGCTATGCCATCAGTATGTTAATGCTGATGTGCAAGTGGATTATGGGGCTGAGTTACGTTGGCAAGTAACGCTGCCAGAGTCAGAGCAAGAAGCGTTTATTGAGCAACTGCTAGAGGCAAGTCTTGGAGAACTGACGGTTAAAAATATAGAGATAGCTATTATTTGATGCTATCTCTAGCTTTTAGCGCTTCGAAAGCTCTGTTATTTGGAGATTTTTGATTTAATGGCTTGTGCTAGGGCATGCACAGCCATGGCGTAATTTGTCGAATTATTGTAACGGGTAATCACATAGAAATTATTGCCGCCAACTCGATATTCATTGCCGTTGTCATGGCGCAATAATATAAAACTCATGCGCTTGGATTGATAGTCATTCTTAGGATAGACCCCAGCATTATGAAACTCAGCTAAGGTATATTTTCCTCTCCAACCCGTTTTTAGGTTTTGATAACTATCACCCTTTATTTTGACCGGTACGGTAAATGCCTCACCATTTTGCCAGCCGTGTTGATGGAAATAATTGGCGACAGAGCCAATAGCATCAACAGGTTCCCAGATGTTTTTTCGACCACTGTTATCAAAGTCTACCGCAAACCTACGGATGCTGCTTGGCAAGAATTGTCCATAGCCCATGGCACCAGCATAAGAGCCTTTGGGGTTTCTAGGGTCAATTCTCTCCTCTCTGCACATTAGCATAAACTGGACGATTTCTTTTAGAAACAGGTCTTGACGACGATGTTTGTTAAAAGCGCCAGTGGCTAAAGCATCTAAAGTTCGCATTCTGCCCATCTGCTTACCGTAGGCCGACTCCACACCTAATATAGCGACAATATACTCTGCTGGAATGCCATATTGCTTAGATGCTTTGGCGAGCGTGCTGCGATATTTGTTCCAGAATTTAACCCCATGTTCGATGCGATAATCGGTTAAAAATTTCTTGAGATAGCGACTCCAGCTCCCTGCGGATGGTGGTTTACTGGGTAAAGGCGCTTTGGTGAGAAGTTTGATTGCACTGTCTTCATGCGCTGCTTGAGCAAATGTCTCTGTTACATAATCACGATCAAAGTGATGCTGCTCAACCAACTCCGTGATAACTTTATTTGCAGCCCCATTATTGCTAAATGCTTTCTCCGCAATAGCTGTAGAGCTGAGTAGTAGAGTGCCAAAAATTGAGAGAGAAATTTGTAATTTGGAACGCATGTATTGCGGAATAAAGTGCTTCATAATTTAAGCTTCGTTGTGACGACAGTGTATCACTGAGAATACCGGACACTGTTTGACCTATGGCTGAACACAGCAAGTTTAAGTTAGCTGAGACTGAAAACCGTTAGAGCCAATTATTGCTTAAGATGTGACTAAATTAGTGAGTGCTTTGCGAAAAAAGTTGCATAATCGCAATCCCTGTAATGATTAATGCCATGCCAATGATGGTGGCTATATTTGGAATTTGCTTATAGATAATGGCAGCGGAGATTGAAACCAAGACAATGCCCAGTCCAGACCAAATGGCATAGGCGATGCCGACTGGCAAGATTTTAAGAGCAATGGAGAGAAAATAAAAGGCAATGCTATAAAAAAATATCGTTGCAAGTGAGGGCAGTAGTAAACTAAAGCCCTCACTTGCCTTAAGAAAGATAGTGCCCAACACTTCGGCAATAATTGCCAAAATTAGCGTTATCCAAACCGTCATTTAATGAGCCTTGGTAATGCTTGCAGAGGCGCTTGCTAGCGTTTCCGTTGTGGTGGCAGATCAGTGCAAACACCCTCAAAAACTTCGGCTGCCATGCCAATGCTCTCTCCCAATGTTGGGTGGGGGTGAATGGTCTTGCCGATATCAGTGGGGTCTGCGCCCATCTCGATAGCTAAGCAAATCTCGCCGATCATATCGCCTGCGCTAACACCAACGATAGCACCGCCAATTAGTTGGTGAGTTTCTTTGTCAAATAACAGCTTAGTGAAGCCCTCATTGCGTCCGTTAGCAGTGGCTCTGCCAGAAGCTGCCCATGGAAAAACAGATTTCTCATAGGCAATTCCCTCAGCTTTTGCTTGTAGCTCGGTAACGCCAGCCCAAGCGACCTCAGGATCGGTATAAGCCACGGATGGAATCTGTCTGACATCAAAGAAGGACTTCTCTCCATGTGCTGCTTCTGCTGCTACATGGGCTTCGTGAACGGCTTTGTGTGCGAGCATTGGCTGGCCGACAATATCGCCGATAGCAAAGATATTGCTGACATCGGTGCGCATTTGATTATCCACGGTGATAAAGCCGCGATCAGAGACCGTAATGCCAGCGTTCTCAGCACTGAGTTTACCGCCATTAGGGGTACGGCCAACGGCGACCAATATTTTGTCATAGCGAACGGCCTCAGCTGGAACTGTTACCCCTTCTGCCGCTGCTTCAAAGCTGACATACATGCCATCTTGGCGTTCTTCAACGGCGACGGTTTTGGTCTTGGTTAGCAGTTGGTTAAAGCGATGATCGTTCATCTTATGCCAGACTTTCACAAGGTCTGGGTCAGCGCCTTGCATTACATCATCCATCATCTCAACAATATCGATTTTGCTGCCGAGACTGGCGTAAACTGTCGCCATTTCCAAGCCGATGATACCGCCGCCGATGACTAACATTCTTTCGGGAATATCTTCAAGTTTTAGCGCGCCAGTACTGTCAATAACACGGTTACTGTTGGGGATAAAAGGCAGTGAAACGGCCTGTGAGCCTGCGGCGATAATGGCTTGTGAAAACTTTATCACAGTAGTTTGTTCAGTCACATCAAGGCCGATATCGTAGCTTTGCGACTGCGTGGTTTTTACTTGTAAATGATTGGCATCCAGAAAAGTGCCTTTGCCTTGGATAATATCAACCTTGCGTGCTTTTGCCATCCCAGCTAAGCCACCAGTCATGCGCCCAATCACAGAGTCTTTATACTCTCTGAGTTTGTCTAAATCGACTTCTGGCGAGGGATAGCTAACGCCATGCTTGGAAAGACTTTTGGCTTCTTCCATAACAGCAGCCGTGTGCAATAGTGCTTTAGAAGGGATGCAGCCAACATTTAAACAAACGCCGCCCAGTGCAGCATATTGCTCAACGATAATTGTTTTCATACCTAAGTCCGCTGCTCGAAAGGCCGCCGAATAGCCGCCCGGGCCAGCGCCAAGAACCAACATTTCGGTCTCAATATCCGCATTGCCTTGATAGGTAGTTGCAGCTTGAGAAGTTGCTTGGGGCGTTTCTGCTGAGGGCGATTTTATTGGCGCAGGATCAGGTTTAGCGGTGGCTGAGTTTGTCTCAGTGGGTTGTTGTTGTGGTGCCTCTGAAGTAGCGCTATCAGAGGCATCAAACTCTATAATAGCAGTGCCTTCGCTGACTTTATCACCTACCGAAACCAGAATTTTTGTAATCACTCCTGCATTTTCAGCGGGAATTTCCATGCTGGCTTTATCGGACTCTACTGCGATGATTGGGTCATCAATGGCGATGTTATCACCAACTTCAACTAAGACATCGATCACTTCAACATCAGAGATATCGCCAATATTGGGCACAGTTAATGTATTGCTCATATCCAACTCCTTACAGTAGCGTGCGGCGAATATCGCCAAGCAGAGCTGAAAGATGCACTACAAACCGTGCGCCATTTGCGCCATCAATGACACGATGATCGTAGCTTAGTGATAGTGGAAGCATGGTTCTGGGGGCAAACTCCGAGCCATTCCAGACGGGCTTTATTTGATTGCGGCTTAGTCCTAAAATAGCGACTTCTGGCGCATTGACGATAGGCGTGAAAGCCGTCCCGCCGATGCCACCTAGGCTAGAGATGCTAAAAGTACCACCTTTTAGTTCATGGCCGCGTATTTTTCCTTCTCTGGCTCGGCTGCTGATATCAGCCAGCTCTTCAGAGAGCGTGTAAATCGATTTGTTTGGCACATCTTTAAACACCGGAACCATCAAACCGTTGGGGGTATCCACTGCAATCCCTAGGTTGATATAGTCTTTATAGATAAGACTTTCGCCGTCCGCACTTAATGAGGTATTAAACTGCGGGAAAGTCTCTAATGCAGAGGCAACTGCTTTCATTACAAAAGCTAAGGTGCTTATTTTGACACCACGTTTTTCTGCTTCGACCTTTAATGATTTTCGGAATGCTTCCAGCTCAGTGACATCGGCTTCATCGAACTGGGTGACCATTGGAACATTTAGCCAAGCACGATGGAGGTGTGGGCCTGATATCTTTTGGATACGACTCAGTTTCTCTTCTCTTATCGTGCCAAATTCAGAGAAGTCCACCGCAGGAATTGGCGGAATGCCAGTAGTGCGTTCTGATTGTGCTGTGCTTTCTGAACTGGCGTTGTGCCCTTGCATCACGGCTTTTATATGTTGACGAACATCATCTTTGGTGATGCGTTCTTTTCGACCAGTGCCAGTGATATTAGACAGGTTAACCCCGAGCTCACGTGCAAAAGCGCGAACAGAAGGGCTGGCATGTGCCTTGACAAAAGAAACTTGATTAATCTCAGGTAACTTTTCGTCGCTAATAGGTGCAGGAGATTGTCCCTTACGCGGAACCTGTGCAACCTCATTGCTCTGTGGTGCCTGTTCTGTTGAGACATCTACAGCCACTACTGGCGATTCATTCGATTTATCAGCAGTAAGTGCAACAGTGCTTGTTTCTTCTGACGATGCCTCTGCCTCAGGGGGTTCTGGCTCTGATGATGCATCTTCGCTAGCAGATAGCACCACTATTTCAGTGCCTTCGCTCACTTTATCGCCGACATTAACCAATATCTGTAGTACCACGCCTGCTGCATCAGAAGGGACTTCCATGCTAGCTTTGTCAGACTCAAGGACCAGTAGCGGATCTTCAATAGCAACGGTTTGTCCGACTTCAATCGGTATTTCAATTACCTCAATGCTGGCAAAATCTCCAATATTGGGAACTTTAACTTTTATATCTGTCATACCGACCTCTTAACTGTGCGCAGGGTTTGGCTTGTCTGCATTAATACTATATTTCTCGATGGCTTCACTAACAACAGCGGCTGGTAGGCGCTGTTCTTCATGCAAAGCTTTAAGAGCGGCAATAACAATGTAATTTCGATCGACTTCAAAGAACTCACGTAACTTTGCGCGTGTGTCCGAGCGACCAAAGCCATCGGTGCCAAGTACTTTATAAGCGCGGTCTTTGATAAACGGACGTAATTGCTCTGCGTAAGTCTTTTTATAATCTGTGGCAGCAATTACCGGCCCTTTTCTGCCTTCTAAGAGTTCTGAAATATACGGTGTACGCGGTACCTGCTCAGGGTGCAGCATATTCCAGCGCTCACATTCATCGCCATCTCGTTTCAGTTGGTTTATCCCTGGGATGGACCAGATATCAGACTCAATGCCAAAATCATTTTTCAGCATCTCAGCGGCTTCAATCGTTTCTCTTAGAATAGTGCCACAGCCCATTAACTGTACTTTGTCAGCACCATTGTCAGCACCTTGTTGGTATAAATACATGCCTTTGAGAATGCCTCCTTCAACGCCTTCTGGCATCTCTGGTTGATGATAATTCTCATTCATAATGGAGATATAATAAAAAATATTCTCATCTCGCTCATACATGCGTTTCATGCCATCTTGAACGATAACCACCAGTTCATAGGCAAAAGTGGGGTCATAGGACACACAGTTTGGAATATATTCGGCAAATAAATGGCCATGGCCATCTTGATGTTGCAAGCCTTCGCCTGCAAGTGTGGTTCTGCCCGCAGTGCCGCCCATTAAGAAACCTTTGGCGCGCATATCGCCTGCTGCCCAAGCAAGATCACCAATTCGCTGGAAGCCAAACATAGAGTAGTAGATGAAGAAAGGTATCATCGGTTCGGCATGGTTGGCATAACTGGTCGCAGCAGCGATCCAGCTAGACATTGCACCAGCCTCGTTAATGCCTTCTTGCAAAATTTGACCATCGGTAGATTCTTTATAATAGAGTAATTCATCAGAATCTTCAGGGGAATATAACTGGCCTTTAGAAGAGTAGATGCCAACTTGACGGAACAGGCCTTCCATGCCGAATGTACGAGACTCATCAGGGACGATCGGTACGATTCGCTTGCCAATATTCTTGTCACGAATCATCTGCGTTAGCATTCTGACAAATACCATGGTGGTCGATAATTCACGATCACCTGAGTCTCCAAGTAGAGACTGAAACTTAGAAAGTTCTGGAATCTCCAATGGTATGGTGTTGGTGTAACGTGCAGGTAAGTGACCGCCTAGCGCAGCGCGGCGCTCACGCAGATAAGCCATCTCTGGCGAATCTTCGGCTGGACGATAATAGGGAACTTCTTCAATTTGCTCGTCATCAATTGGCACCGCAAAGCGATCACGGAAATTGCGAATATCTTCTATCGGCATTTTCTTTTGCTGGTGCGTGGTGTTTTGCGCTTCACCAGCTTCACCCATTCCGTAACCTTTTACCGTTTTGGCTAAAATAACGGTCGGTTTGCCATTAGACTCCATGGCGGCTGCATAGGCTGCGTAGACCTTGTGTGGGTCATGTCCTCCTCTATTTAAGCGCCAAATATCTTTATCAGAAAGATGCGAAACCATCTTCTTCAGCTCGGGGTTAGCGCCAAAGAAATGCTCACGAGTATAAGCGCCACCCTTGGCTTTAAATGCTTGATACTCTCCATCAACCGCTTCTTCCATTCGGCGATGTAATAGCCCTTTTGAGTCTGCGGCAAGTAATGGATCCCAATAAGAACCCCAGATGACTTTGATTACATTCCAACCAGCGCCACGGAACTCTCCTTCTAGCTCTTGAATGATTTTGCCATTGCCTCGAACAGGACCATCCAGACGCTGTAAATTGCAGTTCACGACAAATACAAGGTTATCTAAACTCTCGCGTCCAGCTAAAGAAATAGCGCCTAAAGATTCTGGCTCATCCATTTCTCCATCACCCATAAAAGCCCAGACTTTGCGATTGTCAGTCTTTGCCATGCCGCGGTGATGCATGTATTTCATAAAGCGGGCTTGATAAATCGCCATTAGCGGGCCTAGTCCCATCGATACGGTTGGGAACTGCCAAAACTCTGGCATTAACCAAGGGTGAGGATATGATGATAGTCCGCCGCCATCAACTTCTTGGCGAAAATTATCTAAGTCTTGCTCTTCTAAACGACCCTCTAAAAATGCACGAGCATAAATGCCGGGCGAGGAATGACCTTGTATATAGAGAAGGTCGCCGCCATGATCTTCGGTTGGCGCATGCCAGAAATGGTTAAAACCGACATCATAAAGGGTTGCACTAGAGGCAAAGCTAGCAATATGACCGCCCAACTCGCTGCTTTTCTTGCCAGCGCGTAATACCATCGCCATTGCATTCCAGCGAATATAAGAGCGCAGTTTCCATTCTAAATTCTGATCGCCGGGAGAGTCCTGCTCTAGCTCAACAGGTATGGTATTGATATATGGCGTGCTTACGCTATTAGGAACTGGCACGCCTTTTGTTGCGGCCTCATCTAATAGACTGTCCAAAATAAAATGGGTGCGTTCTGGGCCTTCGCGTTCAATTATGGCGTTTAAGGCTTCGATCCATTCTTGGGTTTCTTCAGGATCGACATCAGTGAAATTATCAGCGTAGAATTTTTCGGTCATATTATTCCCTTGTGGGTGTAGGGTGTGAAATTAGTGATAGCTTTTTGGGCGACTAATTTATCGGAGGATGTATTTATAGCCTAAAGTTGCAAACTTTTCCAGTTTCAGTGATGGTTATCAGCTATTTAATCGATGAATCGCGGGTTTATTGGAGTGATTATTGATTAAGAAAAGCCATTTATTGTTCTTCAGGTAAAAAATTAAGTAGCACAGTGTTTAGGAATGACTGACCTTTGTTCGTCAATGCAAAACCGTTTTCAAGAGAGTATGCTAACTGCTGATTCTCCAGCTGCTCTAATATAGAGTGCAGTTTATTTTTTAAATTTTCATCATAAAGAGGGATTTTTTGCTCTAACTCGTGCCAGATTACCGGGGATAGCAATCGCAAACGATTGAGCATGAACTCAAATAATTGTTTATCGGCAGATATGCTCTCGGTATTGGCAACCGCAGTCCCCTTGCTGCTCAAAGACTGCATGTATTGTTTGGGCTGCTTGTGTTTCCACCGGCGAATAATGGTGGATTCCGCTTCACCTTGATTAGTCCACTTACCATGTGCGCCAGCGCCTATACCTAAGTAATCATCAAAATGCCAATAATGTAAATTATGCTGTGCTTGCCTATTTGGTTGAGCATAAGCGGAGACTTCATATTGTTGATAACCGGCCTCTGCCAATAGATTTTGGCCTTGTATTTGCATATCAGCAGCCAAATCTTCATCTGGTAGTGTAGGCGGATTGGCATGAAATAGAGTGTTCGGTTCTAAAGTCAGCTGATAATAAGAGATATGCTCTGGCTGTAAGTCAATCAGTCCCTGTAAGTCTTGCTGAGCTTCGAGCAGTGTTTGTGATGGCAGGGCAAACATCATATCCAGATTTATATTGGTGAACCCTGCATCTCTTGCATCGCTATAGGCAGAGAGTGCCTGTTGATGACTGTGAATGCGACCAAGTGTTTTGAGCTTATTATCATCCAAGCTTTGCACACCGATGCTCAGGCGATTTATCCCAGCTTTTCGATATCCTGCGAAACGTGCTTGATCACTGGCGCCAGGGTTAGCTTCCAAGGTTACTTCCGCATCTGCTGACACGCTGAGTTTATTGCGAACACCAGCCATAATAGCGTTGATAGACTCCGCTGAGAAGATTGAAGGCGTGCCACCACCAAAAAAGATACTGTCGATAATAAAGTCGGGAATATTTTGCTGCGTTAAAAAATGAATTTCGGAATCAAGATCAAGTAGTAGAGCGTCTATGTATTGCTGCTCTTGCATGCTTTTTTCGATACCAATTTTTTGCTCGTGGGAGTTGAAATCACAATAGGGGCATTTCCTTACGCACCAAGGGATATGTATATAAAGTCCGACGTTCTTGACTGAGCTGCTATCAGTCATTTTTTTTAGTTTTAAGGTCAAAATACGGCTACTCTTAGTATGAAAAAATAACGAGATGCGAAATTTTACGCAAATTTATTTCAAGATAATATTATCAATAACTTATTTTTACTTGAACGGTAAACGAAAGTCACTATAATTATCGTCCTTTAAAATAAACAGATATAAAATCAATAATTTATTAAAATTTTATGAACATAATTATGAAAAAAAAATCATTCCTAGGTCTTGGTTTGTTATTAGCTGTCATCACAATATTTGGTATAGCTCAAGCAAAAACAGAAATATATTTTGGCATAGCCAGCTATTATCACAGTAGTTTAGAGGGCAATCGCACAGCTTGTGGGCAAATCTTTCGACAGCGAAAACTCACTGCTGCTCATAAGACTCTTCCCTGCGGCACTAAGGTCAGAGTAACACGGATTAAAAACGGTAGAACCGTTGATGTGATTATCAATGATCGCGGTCCATTCGTAAAAGGTAGAATTATCGATTTAAGTCTGGCAGCAGCAAATAAGCTGAGAATGAAAAAATCTGGTATCGCCAAAGTCAGTATGGAAATTTTAAAATACGGTGATGGTAAGTATCGTAAAGAGTAAGGTTTTATAGTATCGAGTTTGCATAGTCGCGATGAATTGGCTGGTGATTGACCAGAAGTTAAACAAAAGCGACTATGCAAATATATTGAGATACTTAAAACATGTTTAGCTCAAGTTTTGCCTGCTCTGACATTCTCTCCATCGTCCAAGGTGGATCCCAAACCATCTCTACATGCACTTGATCAATGCCTTCAACTTTTAGCACAGCTTCTTCTACCCAGCCTGGCATATAGCCAGCAACAGGGCAGCCAGGTGCAGTTAATGTCATTTCAATCCGGACATAATTAACTGGCTCATCTACTTCTACCCCATAAATCAATCCCAGTTCGTAGATATCTACAGGTATCTCAGGGTCATATACACTTTTTAATGCCTTAACAACGGCAACCTCTATGGGAGCCAGTTCGCGGCCGATGTCAGGGTCGGTCATGGGTATCACTTTGCCAGTGATTTGCGCCTGATCTGTGGGTAAGCCATGAACTTCATCTGGTGTGTTCAGGAACTGCTCCAGCTCGCTGGTGTTTTGTTGATTTGTGTCTTTATCATTCATTTGCATTATTCCGTTTTTGCCACTGAAGCATCGCCTTTTATAGCAGTATCAACTGCATGCCATGCCAGAGTGGCACATTTTACTCTGCTGGGGTAGTCTCTGACTCCGCCGAGTATGGCGAGTTTCCCTAAGACATCTTCATCAGTTCTGTCATCAGTTGTTACTAGAGTGTGAAACTTTTCAAATAAGCTCTGGGCTTCAGCAACGGTTTTACCTGTTAGTGCTTCGGTCATCATTGATGCGGAAGCAGTAGATATTGCACAGCCCTGTCCTTGAAATGCTAGTGATTCGATCACATCGCCTTTTAGGTTCATTGTGATGGAGATTCGGTCACCACATAAAGGGTTATGACCCTTTGCTTCGTGTGTATGAGGATCTAGCTCACCGAAGTTTCGTGGGTTTTTATTGTGATCAAGAATGATTTCTTGATAAAGCTCTCTAAGTTCTGCGTCCATTTCTGTAATCCTTTACCCGAACATTTCGTTTACATCGACAATAGCCGATACTAAAGCATCCACTTCAGCTCTTGTGTTGTAGGCTGCAAAAGATGCCCTAGCAGTTGCTGGTATGCCTAAGCGCTCCATCAGTGGTTGGGCACAGTGTTGTCCTGTGCGAATAGCCACGCCATGTTGGTCTAGCATAGTGCCGATATCATGTGGATGGGCATTGTCTAATAAAAAACTTAGAACAGACGATTTTTCGGAGGCATCGCCAATGATTGTTAAGCCCTTTACCTGACGGAATTGCGCGGTTGCGTACTCTAATAGATCTAACTCATGAGCAGCTATGTTTTCTATGCCGACCTGATTCATCCAGTCTATTGCGGCAGCAAAACCAATAGCGCCTTCTATATACGGAGTGCCGGCTTCAAATTTCTGCGGGTACTCGGCGAAATCGGTATGTTCAAATGTGACAGAGGCAATCATATCGCCACCGGACTGATATGGCTGCATCTTCTCTAAATGCTCGACTTTTGCGTAAAGCGCGCCAATGCCTGATGGGCCATATATTTTATGCCCAGAGAACACATAAAAGTCTGGATCTAATGCTTGTATATCGACGGTTAGGTGGGGTACTGCTTGGGCGCCGTCTATCAATATAGGTATATTTTGAGCTTTGGCTTGAGCAATAATATCACTGATAGGGTTGATGGTACCGAGCGCATTAGATACATGAGCAACAGCCAGCATCTTTGTTTTCGTGGTCAGTAGTCGCGGTAGTTGTGCCAGATCAAGCTCGCCATTATCTAATATAGGTAATACTTTTAGCACCGCACCTTTGCGCTGGCAAAGCAGCTGCCAAGGTACAATATTGGCATGATGCTCTAACTCAGTCACAACAATTTCGTCACCAGCGCTCAGCAAAGGCTCAAGATAGCTATAGGCAACTAAGTTTATACTCTCTGTTGCGCCTCTAGTGAAAACAATTTGTCTTGCGTTAGCGGCGTTGATAAAGCTAGCTACTGTTTGCCGTGCTTTATCATAGCGGATCGTTGTCTGTTCAGACATCCAATGCACGCCTCTATGAATATTAGCATACTGTTCGCTATAGACTTGGGCTATTGTGTCGATAACCGCCTGTGGTTTTTGCACCGAGGCAGCGTTGTCTAGGTAGACTAAAGGTTTGCCTCTGACGGTTTGCTGTAAGATCGGGAACTGGGCTCGGATAGCCTCGACATCATATGACATTGGCGGTATTCCTACGCTTTGTAATGCTGTTGAATATAGGCATTGATTTCAGCTTTTAACTCTGTAGAACAGATGCTATTAAGCGCTTCTGTGGTAAAGCCTTGCACCAATAAAGCCTGCGCCTGTGATTTGGGAATGCCACGAGATTGCAGATAAAAAAGTGCATCTTCATCTAAGAACCCTATGGTTGCTCCGTGAGCACAGCTGACATCATCGGTTAAGATTTCTAGTCGTGGATTCGCCAAAGCCTGTGCTCTTTTGGTAAGCAATAATGCTTTGCTGCTTTGTCTGGCATCAGTGCCATCAGCACCGTGCGCGACATAGATATAACCATCATAAATATGCTTGGCTTTATTGTTAGCAACGACACGAACCGTTTGGTTGGAGGTCGCATTAGGGCAGAGGTGATTTACACGATAATATAAGCCTGTTTGCTGGCCATCTTCTACTAGACTTAATCCGTTTAACTCGGCATGTGCTTGCTCACCAACAATATTCACTTCCGCATCAAGACGGATGTTCTTGCCAGATGTGGTGACACAATTTGCCAAAAAATTAGCACCGCTATAGACTGAGGCGCTTAGCACGCCAAGCTGTGCTGCGTTAGATTCGTGTTGGTGCCAGCGCGTGTAATCAACCTGTGCATTTTCATTGATCTCAAATGAGATAGCAGGGACTGCCAAGGAGTCAGCTCCACCGACGAAAACCTCAGTCAATTCAGCTTTGCCATTCGCAGCGACTTTCACCTGAATAGTGGGGGTAATAAGTGCCTCTAATTGAGAGTGGCTGTGCAAAATTACGATCGGGGCTTGCATCGCGCTTGATATCTCAATACAGACACCGCATTGGGTCTGAGAAACATTTAGTGCCAACAGGCTAGCTGCTGATTTTACTTTGTTAGTGGTGATGAAATTACCCATATCTTCAGCTGAGATCGTGACGATTTGGCAGCCGAAATCCTCAGAGATCGGAAGGTTTTCGACATCTGTTACTAAGTGTCCATTTGAAAACTCTAAAACAAGTGCTTGTTGCAGCCACGCCTTATCGAGAAACGATGGATCTGATACCAGAGCTGGCACCGCAGGCGCTAGGTTTTTGTCTCTTAGCTGAGCGATGCTAAAGTTACGCCACATCTCAGCCTTTGCTGGTGGTAAAGCGCTGAAATTTAGTTCGGTTGCTGCTTGTTGTTTTACGGTATCAATCGCCGTATCACCCCATAGCTGTGGTGAGATATCAGCGTTTTCGTTTGCCATAGATATTTGTTCGCTCATGCTTACTTACCCAACTGCACGGCGTGAATGACCTGCGTCATCACCACGGAATTGAACATAACCTTCAGCCTCTAGTTGCTGAGCAAGTTCTTTGCCGCCAGACTTTTCGATCTTGCCATTAACAAGTACATGAACGACATCTGGCACGATATGGTTAAGCAGACGCTGGTAGTGAGTGATGACCAAGAAGCCACGCTCTGGGTTTTTGAGCAGGTTCACTCCTTCAGATACGACCTGCAAGGCATCGATATCAAGACCGGAATCTGTTTCATCTAAAACCGCAAAAGAGGGCTCAAGTACAGACATTTGCAAAATCTCATTACGTTTTTTCTCGCCCCCAGAAAAACCAACATTTACAGGGCGGCGCAAAAAGGATTGATCCATTTTGACTTCACTCATTTTGGTTTTTATCAATTGCATAAAATCAGCAGCATCTAGCTCTGGTTCACCGCGAACTTTGCGCTGGGCATTGTAGGCACTTTTTAAGAAATAGAGATTATTGACGCCCGGTATTTCAACGGGATATTGAAAAGCTAAGAACATGCCTGCTGCGGCACGCTCATTTGGCTCCATGTCTAATAAATCTTCGCCCAAAAAGGTGATGCTACCTTGCGTGACTTCATAGCCATCTCTGCCAGCAATAACATTTGCGAGGGTAGATTTTCCTGAACCATTTGGCCCCATAATTGCATGAACTTCACCAGCATTGATAGTGAGATTAATCCCGCTTAAAATTTCTTTGTCTTCTACACTGACGTGTAGGTTTTCTATTTTCAACATATACATTTATCCTTTATAGGCCAACCATACACCGGCGGCTATCATCAAACTTGCTCCAGAGCGATTAAATCGCTGTCTGGCACGGGATTGGGTTAATTGTTTCTTGGCATAGGATGCTAAGAAACCATAGGCCATGATGACGACTATAATCATGGCCATTGTTATTGTGCTGACAATCAAGATATCAATCGCGTTCAGCGTTTCTATTGGGAAAAAAGACGGTAGTAAACTGACATAGAATAAAATAACCTTGGGGTTGCTCAGTGAGATTAAGAAACCGGTTAATATATCTCTGCCAAAGTTATTGCTCGTAATTAATGGTTGTTCGGTGATTTCAGTGCTTTGATTCCACATTGACCAGCCGAGATAAATTAAATAAGCAGCACCGATGTATTTGATGGCGACAAAAACCTCATAAAAATTGGTTGCCACGGTGGTAAGGCCAAAGATTGCCAAAATTAAATATAAGGTATCGCTAAGTGCCATACCGATACTAAGCGGAAAAACTGACTTGGCGCCGTGAGTCATGCCCTTGGCAATGGTTGCAAACACACCGGGGCCTGGGCTGGCAATAAACACAGCCATCGCAATAGTAAAGGTGAATATTTGCCACCCCGTCATTGTCATTTCTAATGTCATCATCTCTATTGTCCGTATTATTGCTGCTTAATCAGTTGGTATAATGGACTTAGCCTACAGCGCCTTCTAGTTTTATCTCAAGTAATTTCTGAGCCTCTACGGCAAACTCCATAGGCAATTCGTTAAAGACTTCTTTGCAGAAGCCGTTGACTATAAGCGACACGGCGTCTTCCTCTGAAAGCCCTCGTTGCTGGCAGTAAAATAACTGTTCTTCAGATATCTTGCTGGTCGTTGCCTCATGCTCAATTTGTGCTGTTGGGGTATTTACATCAATATATGGGAAGGTGTGAGCACCACAGTCGCCACCCATTAACATGGAGTCACACTGGGTGAAGTTTCTAGCGCCTTCTGCGGTGGGTGCAACACGGACCAAACCGCGATAGGTTTGCTGTCCATGACCGGCAGAAATTCCCTTCGAGATAACCGTACTGCGGGTATTTTTACCCATATGAATCATCTTGGTACCAGTATCCGCCTGTTGATAATCACGAGTGACAGCTACGGAGTAAAATTCACCGATGCTGTTATCACCTCGGAGAATGCAGCTAGGGTATTTCCAAGTAATAGCGGATCCCGTTTCTACTTGCGTCCAGCTGATTTTGCTGTTGTTGCCTTTACATAGGCCTCTTTTGGTAACAAAGTTATAGATACCGCCTTTGCCATTCGCATCACCGGGATACCAGTTCTGTACGGTTGAATATTTGATGTTGGCATCTTTCATGGCGACTAACTCAACCACAGCGGCGTGCAATTGATTTTCATCACGTTGTGGCGCAGTACAGCCCTCTAAATAGCTGACATGACTGCCTTCATCTGCGACAACTAGAGTGCGCTCGAACTGACCTGTATTTGCGGCGTTAATTCTAAAGTAGGTAGATAGCTCCATGGGGCAGCGAACGCCTTTAGGAATGTAGCAAAACGATCCATCTGTAAACACAGCTGCGTTCAGGGCGGCAAAATAATTATCAGTCACCGGAACTACAGTGCCAAGATATTGGCGAACTAATTCCGGATGCTCTTGTACTGCATCTGAGAAGGAGCCAAAAATAATGCCGTCTTTAGCTAACCTCTCTTTATAACTTGTCGCAACAGAGACGCTGTCAAACACCGCATCAACAGCGACGTTGGTGCGAACGCCAGCTAAGATTTCCTGTTCTGCAAGCGGAATGCCAAGCTTGCTGTAAGTTTCCAAAATATCAGGATCAATCTCGTCTAAACTTTGCGGGCCTTCACCTTCTTTTTTAGGGGCTGAGAAATAGGAGATAGCTTGGTAATCGATGGGTTCAATGTTTAGTCGGGCCCAATCTGGAGGCGTCATCTCTAGCCATTTTGCATAGGCGTCTAAGCGATAATCTAGCAACCACTGAGGTTCATTCTTTTTTGTCGAGATAAAGCGGATCACATCTTCGTTAAGCCCCGGTGGAACGGTGTCTTGTTCAATGTCTGTGAAAAATCCGTAGGCATATTCTTGCTGAGTAATTTCATCGAACTGATTGGTCGGTTCGTTTGCGGTCTTGGTTTCTGTCATGTTTGTTCCAATATCTTCAATGCTGCATCTGTGATGCAACTGGCATTTGTTTGGTTAAATAGTAAGTCAGCGTTCTTTGTGATTATCAATTCTGGCGCTGGGACAAGTTGATCGGCACGGAGATGTCTAATTGCTGTACCAACGGAGCAGAGCTGGGAACGGATGATTGCTGCATCAATACTTCTAAACTAATTGACGAGAGCGCACTGCAAATCGCTTGGTTGATTTGGTGCCAATATGGGCTAATATTACAACCCTCTTTATCTGCTGCGCAGCAGCTATGCTCTTCATCTATACACTCTGTTAATGCGATAGGGCCTTCGAGTGCTTCTACAATAGCCTGCATAGTTATGCTATTGGCATCATTGTTTAGCAAATAACCACCATAAGCACCGCGCACGGAACAAAGTAAATTTGCCTGAGCAAGAGATTTCAAGGTTTTGCTCACCATGTTTTGCGGCACCCGAGAGCGCTCAGCTAGCACAGCAGCATTTAGTGGTTTAGCTTCTTCGTTTTGTTGTTTGGCAATCTCTACCATCAACAAAACGGCATAATCCGTTTCTTTAGTGATTTTAATCATGGATACTTAATTCGTTGAACTTCTATTGCTTGGCAGCTCTTAATATAAAATTTAACGCAAAATATTATCTGTTTTTTTTAAATAGAACTAAAAAGGTACTAATAGAATACGGATTTTGCAAGGAGATGACAAGTGGCAACTTCGGAAAGTCGTAAAAATAACCTCTGTTGTCGTAGAGCTGCAATGAAATCACCTCACCAAAAGGTTAAAAAACGCGGTGAAATTATTGCATGGCTGTAAAGAATATGGGATTATTACTTTTTATTTTTGTTGCAGTGCAATATCGAGAAGATTTTGAAAATAATAAAAAAATATCCAAATCGCCGTCTTTATGACAGCGATTTGAGTAAATATATTACTCAAGACGACGTCAAGCAATACGCAAGAGACAATGTGCTTTTCAGAATTGAAGATGTTAAAACGAACTCAGATATCACTCATTCGGTTTTGTTACAGATAATTGGTGATAGTGAGTTGACTTCTTTTAATACTTTTTCCACCGATGCGCTTAAACAGATCATGCGTTATTATGATGATCCTCTGCACAGCGCACTGAGTTTATATCTGGAGCGATGCTTAGAGAAATTTGCAGCGAATGAAGCGCAATTACGTGAGCGTATGACAACTTTTGACGCCAAAAGTCCTCTGGAGTTAATAGAAGAGTTGGTTGCCACAGCCTAAGATAGACCTATGTAACAGCGCTAACACTGTTGCATAGATCATTGAAATTTCTAGTAAGATGCTCCAAATCGCTCTTGGCGACAATGCTGCAATTTACGATTTGGAACTTAGAGGTTATTACTGTGGCTTATAGACCATAGGTGCTATGTAACTCATTGATAGCGATTATCCAGTTGGATTTTGCTTCTGTGGAGTTAGTCCCAATTTGAATGGCTTTTCTGAAATTCTCCGCAGCGTCAAAAGGCCTGCCTGTTTTTAGCGCATGATAGGCAAATGCGGCAGCGCTTTTTGCCTTGTCCCCAGAGTTTTGAGCAATGTTTGCATAGCTGCGATATAAGTCTGGCATGCTAAAATAGCCACTGTCTAAAGAGTTGGCAATGCCTTGAGATAACTGATTGATCGCTGTTGCACTAGATTCCGCTGATTTTAGATAATGATAAATTAAAGCCTCGTTATTTGGCCATTGTGCCAAAGCAGCTTCTATAAACAGCATTGCTTCATTGTGTCTGCCTGCATCATACAGTGATTCGGCATAATCCGTTGCCGGTATCCAATGGCTATTTCTAAGTTCACCTATACCAGATGCTTGCCCCGAACCGCAGCGATGTTGCCAATAGCTGGCATATTGCTGGGATAGTCCATATTCATATTGCTGCTGATTAATTTGCTCACAGCGAACATTGGTTACTCCTATCGCCCGAATTTTAGCAAGCTCATAAGATTGACTGCTGCTCGTGCCGCTTGACTCGACACGAGACAATGTTGTGGCTCTATCCAAAGGTAATGGGTGTGTTAAAAGAAATGGAGGTGCTTTGCCGATTCCTAGATGCTGCTTTTGAAGTGTTAGCATAAAGCTGGCAAAGCCACTGACGCTATATCCATTTCGTTGCAATAGAACAACGGCAGCATCATCTGCCTCACGTTCAAAAACTCTGGTCTCATCAATAGAGCTTTGTGCCTGATTGCCCACGGCGCCAAACACGGCGGCCTGACCAACAGAGCCAGTCATCGCCGCTAAAGCACCTGCTGCTAGTAGTACCATAGATCTTGCGCCTGCGGTTTGGGCGGCCTTTTCATATCTCCGAGCAATGTGTCTGCGGCTAACGTGCGAGATTTCATGACCAAGCACACCAGCTAGCTCGGATTCATTTTTGGTGGCGGCCATTAAACCGGTATTGATACCAATAATACTGCCTGGAAATGCTGAGGCGTTAATGACATAGTCTTTGACCCAGAAAAAACGATAAGGAATGGTAGGGTTTGTACCAGAGGCCAGTTTATTGCCTAGCGAAGCAAGGTAGTAGTTAAGCGTGGGGTCGCGTAAAACGCCGCCTTCGGTTTCAACTTGCTTTAAGAGTTCGTTCCGTACTTCTAGTGCTTGGCCAACACTAAATCCTGCAACCGAGCCTGTGTTAGATTTTAGCAAAGAGCTTTGAGACTGAGCAGGTGCTCCGATTAAACTAGCGGATAAAATGGTGCTAGTTAGCGTTAGTAAAAGGCTTTTAGTGCTAGCTTTCTGGTGATTTCTTGTTGGTGTAGAGTTAATAATTCTACTTAAGTATTTCATTGGTTTTCCTTCTGCACTCATGTTGGAATAAGGGTTTATCATGTAAGCAGTTTGTTGTCTGTATTCGCCTACTGTAAAATATGGCTTTATTAGTAATTGATTGTCGTGCAATTGTTTTATATTATATTCAGAAACTAGTGATAAATGCTATGAAAAATCCTGCAATAGATGCAAAAATAGAACATTTAGAAGATACAAAGGGGCTAATTTGTCCACTGCCTTTGTTGCGTGTTAAGCGTGCCTTAAATCAATTGAACGCTGGTGAAGTGCTGGCGATAGAGGCGACGGATGAGGGTTCTTGGTTGGATTTTAAAGTATTTTGTGAGACTAGAGGGCACGAAATGTTGCATAGTGAGCAACGAGATGAAGTGTTTTATTACCAAATCAAAAAAAGTGCCAACTAATGGTGAAGTTGCAAACACCAGAAGTTCAATT
>CAKMZF010000018.1:0-16314 GCA_929200405.1 uncultured Gammaproteobacteria bacterium
GGTACTGATACTATTGTTCACTCTGGTAATAACGCTTCGATAATAAACCTAAACGAGGGGCAAACTAGCCACTTAGGAATGACACCTAATTGGAGTGTTACTCTTACTTCTGAAGATCTTAGCTATCCCGCAGGTAGCATAATTCAAAGCGCTTCTCTTTCGGAGGAATCTGACGGAACAGTCACTATTAGTGATGACGGAACTTCTGTGACCATAACTTCAAACTTAGAATTAGGGGGCACGGATCAAGAAATTCTACTCAATACACAAGTTAACGGTTATCAACCCGGCACAAACACTTTCTCTTTAGATCGTGGCTATGTAAATGAATACACCTCTAGCAATGTTGGAATTGCGTTTGGCGTTACTATTGAAAACGGCATCGGTGGTAATGGCAATGACACTATCATCGGGAATTCAGCCTACAATATGCTAACTGGCAATGGAGGAGATGATACCCTTACTGGCGCAGGAGGGAATGATGTGTTCATTTATGACAATGGCACAAGTAGTCTATCAGCTAATGAGTTTGGCAACGATACAATTACTGATTTTAGCTCAGGAGCTGATGTTATTCACATTCAAAATGAAATTGGTTCAGGCAATGTATCGTTTAGCGACGGCGTATTAACGCTAGGAACTGCTGGCACAATTACATTAACCGATGTGACCAGCTTAACCGAAGGTACCGACTACATTTTTGTATAAAGATATAGTTCCGCACTTTAATTTAAAAGCCAATCCTTAGATTGGCTTTTAAATGATCAGACTTTTTTAAAATACTTTTCCAAGTTTAACTTATAGTCTAGAAATCAGGTTGTCTATTAACTCTCAATAATTGAGATTAAACTAATAAAATGTTAATCTAGTATTTCATTACTAAGCTTCAAGTTATTAAATGGCAGATATAAATAAAGTGAAACAAAAAAAATCAACGGCTGTTTTTTCAGTTGCCAGTGCTATATCTCTTATTTCTCTGCTGCAATCAAAGTCACAAGCTCAGACAGAGCCTGATTTTGAACTTGTTGCAAACATTAATTATGAAATAATTAACAATAATATTGTTATCCAAACACCAGAAGGGCCTTTAATTTTTGACAGTAGTCAATATTTCATTGAATCCGGAAAGGTTTTTTTAAGTGAGATTAGCGTAGCTTCTGTTGAATTAGCTTTTGCTTCGACCAGCATCACTGTAGCTCCAGCGTCGGCAACAACATTCGTAGCAACTAGTGGAATAAGTGGCACCGCAATGCTGGGTGGGCTAGCTTTAATCGGCGGTGCAGCGGCATTAGCTAGCTCAGGGGGGAGTGATACTAGTACCCCTGCTCCTAATAGTGCACCGACTTTAGCCAATAGCCTACCAGACACCAACACATCTGTTGGCACAAGTTTTTCTTTTGAAATTCCCGCGAATACTTTTATAGACAGTGATAATGACACACTTAGTTACAGTGCGACTCTAGCCAATAGAGACGCACTGCCTACATGGCTGGAGATAGACCAAGACAATGGTACTGTATCGGGAACACCTCCTATAGACAGCGAAGGTAATTATGACATAACTATTACAACGACTGATAATAGAGGCGGTGAAGTGTCGGACACTTTTGCTTTAGAGGTGACCTTACCAGACCCAGCAATTACCAATACAGAAAGCACTATCCACTTTGCTGAGACATTAGCTGCCAGCACTGAGTTTGTAATAACCAGCAACGACATCCATTCTTGGAGCCTTGAAGGCCCTGATGCTGGCTTATTTACTATCGATAGCAATGGTGTTATACGCTTTAACGCTACTGCTGCAGACCTTGTGGACTATGAAAATCAAAGTGACTCAGATGGCGATGGCACCTATAATGTCACGGTTAAAGGCATAAGCTTTCTTGGAGAAGAAGTGACAAAAGACTTCTCTCTTGTTGTCACAGATGTATCGGAACTGCCAGATTTTATTACCTCAACTGAATACGGCGGTACAAACGCTGGCGTGCAATCGCTCGTTTCTTTAGATGGAAACTCAAGCTATGCCCACTGGGAGGGCAACGGCAAAACAAATACCGCAACAGAGCTCACTTATTCTTTTCAAAATCAGGGAGCCACTATTGGGCTAGGGCCATTTTTCGGAAATAGTTCAGTCACTTTAGATGAGAATTTTAATGCTGCTGGTCAAGAGTTTATTACTCAGGTCTTCGACAATTTTTCTAGCGTTGCTAACATCACGTTTACTGAAATAACCTCGCAGGCTTCTGTAAACAATGGCGGCGCAGATATACGAATAGCGCAGGGTTCCTCTGAGCTTTTTGGCTTAGACTCCTCTATTCTCGGTTTTGTAACAGGGCAGCCGGACGAAAACAATCCAAAGGTTGTAGACAGTAATGGCAATCTCTTCCTGATATCGGATTCCTTAACGGATAGCTCTTTTAGCGACAGCACCCCTTATAGTGATGAGCGTAATACTGTTGCTCATGAGCTAGGCCATGCCCTAGGTTTAGATCACCCATTCAATAGCACGGGATCCTCAATTGCAGGATTTTACCCATACGATAGCACTAGCCACACCGACACCAACTCCTTAGGAGTCGAAACTGGCGGCGCTCATAATTCTCCGCTAACTGACGATATGTTAGAAACCATTATGACCTATTATAACGGCTATAATCCTGGTACTGCAGATAAATCCTCACCTTGGAAATTAGGTATCTATGATATCGCAGCGCTACAGCACTTATATGGTGCTAACTATGAGACCAATGCAGGTGACACAACTTACACTTATAATGAAAACATTCCTGTGTTTGATGTTATCTGGGATGGTGGTGGTACCGACACCATCGTTCATCATGGTAGCAACTCTGCTTTTATTAATTTAAATGAAGGCGAGACCAGTCATTTAGGCTCCACCCCAAATTGGAGTTTAAGTTTCTCTTCGGAAGAATTAGGTCATGATGCAGGAAGCATCATAACTAATGCCACGCTAAGTGATGTCACCAATGGTACGGTCACTATCAGCGCAAATGGTAGCCAAGTTACCTTTACTTCCAATTTAGAGCTAGGTGGCACTGCTTCATCCTTTGATTTAACCACGGAGACATCAACAGGTGCTTCTACTGTATTTACTTTCGACTTATCTGATCTAGGTGGTTATGTTAATGATCACAGCTCCTCCAACGTGGGCATTGCATTTGGTGTAACCATAGAAAATGGGACAGGAGGTTCGGGAGATGACATTATTATTGGCAACGCTGCCAATAATATTCTTATCGGAAATGAGGGAGACGATGAACTACATGGGAGAGGGGGAAATGACCTGCTAACTGGCGGAACGGGTGATGACTATTTTATCTTTGATAATGCAACCATCTCTGTTGCTTCTAATGAGTTTGGCAACAATACCATCTCTGATTTTACAAGTGGCCAAGACACTATCCATATTCAGTCAGAGGTGGGTGCTGATAATGTTTCATTTAGTGAAGATGTGTTAACTCTAGGTACTGCAGGGACTATCACCCTAACAGGCATTACTAGCCTTATCGAAGGCACAGACTATATATTTGTTTAGCACTTTCTGATGTAATCAGCTATTCATATATTGCTGAACACTCTTTGAAACTAAGCGTATTCTGCGATGCTTTTATCAACTTATTACTCTAGAAAAATAATAAATCCACTGTTAAATAGTTATAGAATATGAGCGCATAATTCTCATTCATTTATAATATCCTTTTAAATTTATTGTCTAAGGTTTCTTTTGTACTTTTTACTTAAAAAATATCGCTCGGGTTTAGTGCTGCTATTGTTATTCTCACTGGTAATCTCTTTGCTACAATTTGTTGTACCACTGTATATGATGCAGATTTACAACCGCATATTAAATAGCCGCTCACTGGAATCTTTAGAGCTAATTACTATTATCGCCATTTCACTCCTAGTCGTTATGGGTATTTTGGAAGCTGGACGTTCTCGTCTATGGGCATTGATTGGTCAAGCATTAGAGCACAAGTTAGATGGTGATGTATATCAAGCGATTATTCAGCAGCCAGCTCTGGCTAAAACTACAGAGAAAAAAGACAAACCGCAGCCTAGAACGCAACCACTACATGATTTAAAAAGCCTCAAGAATTTTGTTTCTATGGGCAGCATCAATATATTTTTTGATGCACTTTTCGCACCGATATTTTTTATTGCTTTGTTCATATTGCACCCCATTGTCGGCTGGGTAGGTGTGGGTGCTGGCCTCATCATCTTTTCCCTAGCCATTATCAGTGAGATTATTTCCAAAAAAATGGTTGCTGAAGCATCTGAGTTTGAAGCCAAAGCAGGGCAAATTATTGAGAACAGCCTACGTCAAAACGATGCAGTACAATCAATGGGCATGGGTGGTAGGCTCTATCAAAGATGGGCAGCAAACCGCACCCCTAGCATAGACTCCACTGCTAAGAGCCAATCTTATTTAGGCACTATTTCCGGTCTAGCCAAGTCTATTCGCCTGACAGTACAGCTAGGCATATTAGGCATCGGCGCATATCTCGTGCTAACTACGAATGAATTTTTAGCTGGTGGAATTATCGCAGCGTCTATTATCATGGGTCGCGCTTTGGCGCCTATTGATCAATCTATTGGTATGTGGAAACAATTTGTGACTGCTCGTCATGCAGGTAAACGATTGAGTGAAGTCATTAAGAATTGCGAAACCCGTCTCCCGCTCAATAATCAGCCAAAGCCTAGGTTAATTTATTCTATTCAAGATTTAGGGCTTGCCGCACCGGGACAGCAGAAGCCATTAATGCAAAATGTCAGCTTTCAACTACAAACTGGCAACTCATTAGCGATTGTGGGGCCGAATGGAGCTGGGAAAACCACGCTTCTAAAATCCTTAACTGGTATATTATCGCCAGCTGCTGGCAGCGTTCGACTCGATGGCGGTAGAGTAAATCAGCTATCTGAACAAGATCGAAATCAACTGTTTGGTTATTTGCCTCAAGACATACAACTGTTACCCGGTACTATCTTAGATAACATCTGCCGCTTTGCCGAAATAAATGACGATATTATCGCCAAGACCTATGCAGCTACAGAGCTTGCGGGTTGCCATCACTTAATTCAAAATCTTCCCTCTGGCTATCAAACTGAGATTAGCGGCGGAGCCAGTCAACTCTCCAGTGGTCAGGTACAGTTGATTGGTTTGGCTCGTGCTATTTATGATTCACCTGATTTGCTAATACTTGACGAACCCACTGCCAACTTAGATGACCATGGGCAGAACTTAGTTGCCAAATTAATACTTCAACGCAAAGAGCAAGGACTCATTACCTGCTTCACAACACATCAAAAGCCAATGATTAACATTTGCACCCATTTGTTATTTATTAGTCCTCAAAGGACATTAGTGGGTCCACGAGATGAGATTATTCGCATTCTCACCGAGGAGAAAAAGCAATGAATATAATCGCTAACACAGCCACAGACCAATCAGTTCCAGATAAAGGCAGTGCTGTTTTAACAAAACAACCTGTTCCCAACCGTTTTGTAAGAGACCCGTTTGTATTATTGGTATTATTGGTATTGATAGTAGGTTTTGGTAGCTTTATCTTTTGGTCAACCACCGCGCAGCTATCTGAGGGAGTGACGGCAAGCGGCTCTCTGAATTTAGAGACCAAACGCCGCACTGTGCAACATTTAGAGGGCGGGATTATCTCAAAATTGCAAGTTAAAGAAGGCCAGAGTGTACAGGCTGGCGACTTGCTTATTGAGCTAGAAGATATTCAATCTAGAGCACGACGAGATCAAGTGCTCTCACGTGTACAGACTTTTAGCGCCGAATTGGATAGGCTACACTCTCAGCTTAACAATGAATCTAGCATTCATTTTAAGCGTCTTGAGAATAACGATCTCGAGGCGTCACAATCAATCGAGATCAAGCATGTCCAACAGCAGATATTCGATGATGAACGTGCAGCTTTAGCAGGTCAACGTAGTGTTCTTGAGTCACGGATTCAAGGTATTAAAAATACGATGGCAGGACTCTCTGAAACCTTACATGGCAAACGTGCCGAGCTATCAAACCTGCAAACCGAACTATCCCTGCAAAAAAGCGCTTTAGCGCAGCAAATGGGCAATATTTCACGAGTCAATGAAGTCAGTCGCCAAGTCAACTCCGTAAAGACAGATATTCAAGAACTACGCACACAGCAACAAACAAAGCAAAGTGAGATAGCTGAGATTAGAAATGAGATACTACAGCTGCAATTAAGCTTTCGGGCTGAGTTATCCAAAAAAGTCTCTGAGACTGCGATTTCATTATCCGAGGCGCAAGATGAGCTACTGAAGATAGAAGATGTACTACAACGAACCCAGATTCTAGCACCACAGACTGGCACAATTATTGATTTGCAATATCAGACCATTGGCGGCGTCATACGCGCTGGCGAGCCGATTTTATCCATTATTCCTAGCTCAGAGAAATTTATCGTTGAGGCCAAAATTTTACCACAAAATCGCGATGAGCTACAGCTGGGTCGGCAGGTGAATTTGCGCTTTGGCACACTCGACCCTATCAACCCTCCAGAAGCAATTGGCACTTTACAACAGATAGATGCCGACATTAGCTTTGATGACAAACAACAAGCACAGTATTATAAAGCTGAGGTCATTCTCGATGCCGAGAATATCGCTAAATTATCGAAGTTTGAGCTGGTTTCAGGGATACCGGTTGAAGTGTTCTTTGACAAAGGCACAACCAGAACGCCGATATCTTATTTCTGGGAACCAATCGAGAGAATGTTGAGACTGGGAATGCGTGGCTAAGAAAAAGCTCTTAACCCACTACCACAATAGCGCTGATATCTAAATCTAGCTATTGAATAATATCCATAATGCGATAGTCCAGCTCACCACTGTTTACCAATACACTTAGCTGCTGTTTTGCCAGTGCTATCTGGTTCTGAATGCGAGTAGTTTGGGCATCATATAGCTTCTCTTTAGCATCCACTAACTCATCGAAAGTCGCAAAACCTAAATTCACGCGATTTTCAACCTCCGATATTCGACTCGATAATTGCGAAATATTGGTTTGCTGTAATATGAGAATATCTTCCAGATTTACCATGATATCAATGCTTTCTAACACATCATAAAGTAAGTCCTCTGCCAATTCCTCCTCAGAATATCTGGCTGAATCTATGGCATAACTTTTAGACTGAATCCTGCCTTTATCGGCAGACTTAAATAGCGAGCCATCTACTTCTAAGTTAATTGATGTACCTGATTTAAGATCAATATCTTTTGGATCAACAGCAACTTTTCCCACGATATTTATTTTAGGCAGCTTATCATTTTTGATTTCTTGTAACTCTGCTTCTAACAGGGAGTTAGTGAGCTGTGCCTGCATCACATTAGGGTTCTTTTGAACAACTTCTTCTGCTCCCATCTGACCCAATACATCTCGATATTGAGAGAACAATTCTGCTAACACATCAAAAGCAGGAATACGCTCTGTTTTAGTGTCTTTTAGCCATTTCCGCAATGCCCTGCTTTTATTAAGCTTCTGCTCTTTGGCATCTAACTGACTCTGCGTTAAAGAGATTTGTGCAAACCGCACCAAATCTATAGAGACCAATCCGGAATTCATTAGCCTTTTAGCCATTGCATATAACTCAGCAAAGTCTCGCTCTTTACTAGCATAGAGCAGCTCTAGTTCTGAGGCTTCATGATAATTAATAAATGACTGCAGTAAAGATTGCCCAAGATCTAAGCGAGCTATTGCTAACTTGGTCTCCTCTATCTGCTGCTTAATGGCTAAGATTTTAACCGTCTGTTGTTGACGCTTTTGATGAAAAATCGGGTGCTTAACCTCTAACCCGACACCAGTGCTTTTCTCTCCACTAACCCAATAACCAGCAGAGCTAGTACCATCTACCTCAAACTGCCAGAGTTGATTTTCCGAATCTTTTAGCGCTTCGATCTCTCTAACTCGAAGCTGAGCTGACTTGACATCCGCATTGGTCTCAACGGCTGCAGCGATAATATTTAATAAAGCATTCTCTCTAAGCTGATTGCCCAAAACACTGCTAACATCATTACTAGAATTACCATTATCACCAAGCGCTAACTGTGCACTTTTCAGAAAATTTGGCCGGTCTCCAGACTCAACACTAGGCTGATTCACTAGCTGGCTTTCCAACGCTTTAATCTGCTCACTATAGCTTCTTTTAACATCCTCTGTGATCGGTGACATCTTGTTAGCTGGCACGGCTGTCTGTTGTAAGCCTAGAGGCAAATAGCCACACCCAGATAGACTGACGGTAAGTATTATCGCCATGTATGTTTTATTCATATTCGACTTTATTGCTGGTCTTGTTTTGGTAGGACAGATTTTAGTCACAGTTCCTTTGTATTATATAGCAGGTAAACTAATTAACAAAAATTACTTCACAGATTATTTTTTGCATCAAATCTCCAATTAAATCGAATCATCAAGCCTGTTCGAAAATCATAGCAGTTCCCATACCACCACCAATACACAGAGATGCTAGCCCATAACGGCTTTTCTGTTCTAGCATCTGGTGTATTAAAGTCACTACAATTCTACTGCCTGAAGCTCCTATGGGATGCCCTAATGCGATTGCCCCTCCTTTACAATTGGTTCTGCTCAGCAGTGACTCTTCTGTGCATTGATGCTGCTCAGCAAGTTGATTAATAACCCCGAGTGACTGAACCGCAAAAGCCTCATTCAGCTCTAATAACTCTATTTCGGATAGATTAAGGCCAACTTTGGTTAGCGCTTTCTCGATTGCTGGCACTGGCCCTAAACCCATTATCGCGGGATCAATTCCAGCCTGAGCGGTACTGATAATTTTCACCAGAGGCTGCAACCCCAAGCGTTTTACTGCACTCTCAGATGCCACTAACACTACCGCTGCACCATCATTAATCCCGGATGAATTACCAGCTGTTACCGAACCTTCTTTAGCAAAGGCCGGACGCAGCCCTTGCAGCCCCGCCAATGTCGCATCTGCTTTTGGGTACTCATCAACCTCCACAATACGCTCTTTTCGTCTATGGGTGAATGTTATGGGAGTGATCTCAGCAGTAAAGCCACCGTTTTGCATAGCCGCCACTGCTTTCTGCTGACTTTGAAGTGCAAAAGCATCTTGCGCTTCTCTACTTATATCTAGCTTATTCGCAATATTTTCAGCTGTTACGCCCATAGGATACTTGGCAAAAGCATCGGTCAAGCCATCATTCATCATGGTATCAATCATAGCTTGGTTGCCAAAGCGAACACCCTGCCGAATATTGCCCGGTACGACATAAGCCGACTCCGACATATTCTCCATACCTCCAGCTAGTACAACCTCAGCATCACCTGCACGAATATGGCTCACCGCCTCCATAATCGCTTTCATACCACTACCGCAAATCATATTTAGCGTATAAGCTGGTACTGACTCTGGAATTCCGCCAGCTATCGAAGCTTGCCTAGCTGGCCCCATGCCCGCACCTGCGCTGAGCACATTTCCCAATATGACTTCATCTATTTCATCTACCTTAATCTCTGCTTTTTGAATTACAGATTGAATGCACTGTTTGCCCATTTCTATCGCGCTAACAGATGATAACGCCCCACCGAATGCCCCAATTGGACTACGGGTTGCTGAGACTATATAAACATTTTCCATGAAATCTCCAGATCAATTCCTAAATCTAAACCCTAACAAACCATGCTAACAAAATACCACTTCAAGGCAAGCATTAAAATATCGCGTCAGTATCACTAGTCACCGTTATCAATCCAAAAATTCTTCTTAAAAGAGAGTTGTGATATGATTCCTGACAAATTACACAAAAACCAACAGTCACCAGACACAGATTGGTTAAGGAGAGAATATGGGTTTTAAAGCAATTGTTGTAAACAAAGCAGAAGACATCGTCACTCAAAGTGTCAAACAGCTAGAGGATAAGCAACTTCCAGCAGACGGGGATGTCACCATTGCAATCGAATACTCCTCTCTCAATTATAAAGACGGCCTCTGTCTTACCGGAAACGGCGGGCTAGTCAGAGACTATCCACATATCCCTGGCATCGACTTTGCTGGCACAGTAGAGTCCTCTAGTGATGAGAGATTCCAAGCTGGCGATAAAGTCGTGCTAACAGGTTGGCGAGTAGGCGAGGTCTGGTGGGGCGGTTTCTCTCAAAAGGCCAAAGTCAAAGGTGACTGGCTTGTTCATTTACCAAAGAGTTTAGATGCTCAACAGGCAATGGCGATAGGCACAGCAGGTTTTGCTGCTATGCTAGCGATAGACAAACTGGAGCAAAATGGCCTGAAACCAGACCAAGGAGAAGTACTGGTTACCGGAGCGGCAGGGGGGGTTGGCTCTATCGCCACTGCTATCTTAGCCAATCTAGGTTATTCTGTCGCCGCCGTAACCGGCAGAGAAGATACTAGCGCCTATCTCAAATCGCTAGGAGCCACTCGTATCGTCGCTAGATCTGACCTCAACGAGCCAAGTAAAAGGCCTTTGGAATCTGAAACTTGGGCTGGCTGTATTGATGCTGTCGGTGGGGTAATGCTAGCGCGTGTATTAACACAGACCAAATACGGCGGTGCTGTGGCTGCTGTTGGGTTAGCAGGGGGTGCCGGATTGCAAACCACCGTCATTCCGTTTCTCTTGCGTGGAGTAAATTTACTGGGTATCGATTCCGTGCTATTGCCAACAGAACAAAGACTGTCAATATGGCAGCGCCTAGCCACGGATCTACCGCTTGAAAAACTCATGAAAACCGTCGAAATCGTCGGTTTAGAAAGCGTGGTTAATTTAGGAAAGGATATTTTAAAAGGCAATGTCAAAGGCCGCATCGTCGTTGATGTCAACGCTTAAGCGTTAATCCCACCATAATCAATAACGCTGGCATTTAGCCAGCGTTTTTATTTTTTCCCTACAATCTCACTCTAGAACACTAATGAGTTTTTTATGAAGCCAATCACATTCTCTACAAATATCAACAAGCAAATTAAGTCTGCTCCCACTTTGCAGGCTCCAACAATAAAGTTTTTACAGAGAATATTGACGCTTTTGCTAAATCTATCGCTACTATTGTTGGCAGCTAGCTCTGTTGCAGAATCAAAAAGTAATAAACAAAGCGCACTGCTACAAGATGGCATTGTCGCCAAAAGTATTGACCCTAGCCAAAAAACGCTGCAATTGTTTTACAAAGATTCAAATGACCAGCCCTTTAAGAATACGTTTCAGCTTAAAAAACACTTGAAACAGCAAAACAAAAATTTGGCATTCGCCACCAATGGCGGCATTTTTATGGAGAATCTAGTACCTCTCGGGCTGTACATAGAAAAAGGAAAGCAAATTCAAAAAATTAACCGTGTCAAAAAAGCCTTTGGCAATTTTTATATCCAACCCAACGGTATTTTTCAAATAAGCCAAGCAGGCAAGGCTACAATTACTGCTACTACCCAATATAAAAACAGCGATCAAACTCAATACGCCTTACAATCTGGGCCATTATTGGTCATAGACAATAAAGTCAATCGTCGTTTCATTGCTGACTCCGATAGCCGTAAAATCAGAAACGGTGTAGGCATTTTAGATAACGGCGATGTAGTATTCGCTATGTCGACAAAACGCATTAACTTCTATGACTTTGCGCAATACTTTATCAGCATCGGCTGTAAACAGGCACTGTATTTAGATGGCAGTATTTCTATGTTTTATGATCCAGAACAAGGTCGCAACTATAGTGGTGGAAAATACAGTGTGATTATCGCTGAGGTAATTGACAATTAGAGCGTTGAGCGCACTAAGCGCTCTTTCCTCAACGCAAAACCAATACTTTAAAATGGCTTAAATACGGCCAGCCATATAATCAATAGCAGAATAATCACTGGCACTTCGTTAAAATAACGATACCAAGTATGGCTTTTTTGATTGGCGTCATTGGCGAACTGCTTAACGATTTTAGCGCAGTAAAAGTGGTAAATAATCAGCAGCAGCACTAACGCTAACTTTATCCATATCCACGCCATTCCACCATAAGCTTTCGCGGCATAACTAAACAACATAGCGAAACCAAAGATCAATGTTCCCAACATGCTCGGAGTCATTATGCCCTTGAGCAACTTGCGCTCCATGACTTTAAACCGCTCATTGGCTTTTGGCTCCTCTGTCGCATCAATCATTGAATGATAGACAAACAACCGCGGCAGATAAAAAATAGCGGCAAACCATGTAACCATGCTGACCAAATGCAATGCTTTAAACCACAGTTCCATAACTTACTCCTAAAAACTGTTTTATCCTCTACAAAATTAGGCTTCCTTAGGTAACCCTATCCCGAGCCAGCCACCCACTTGCTGAGCGATAGGACCAAAATTAGGCATGCCTAATATCACCTCCTCTACCCGTCCATCTGGGTTTATCAACAAATTAGTTGGCGTGCCTTTAAATTCTTCCACCAATTCTAGCGTACGCCCTTCTTTGTCGAACACCACAGGAAACGGTAGCTGATAATGCTGAACCACACCTTCTACAAACTCCTGTTTATCCCATGGAACAGCAATGCTTAAAATGGTAAAACCAGACTCCTCCCACTGCTTATAGAAGTTTACCAAATGCGGCATCTCAGTCATGCACGTCTTGCAATTAGACGCCCAAAAGTTCACCAAAAACGGTTTGCCAATCCAATCATCTAATCGAATTTTCTCACCCTTAATATCTGTCAACTCGATGCCTGCCACCGATGCGCCAGCTTTACTGCACCCTGCCAAACCTGCCATCGCCAAAAGCGTTATGCTGGCAGATGCCAATAATATTTGACGCCGAGAGTAGGAAGATACGCTAGTAGATTCTTCTATGCGATCTATAACTTTTGAAATCGACACTATTTCCTGCCTAGGGATCATTCATTTAAAGAAATTTCGCAGTTTTTACTGCAGTTATTTACTGATATTATACACTGAACTGTGGCATAGTTTAGAGCTAATACGGTAATCATATAGTTACTCTAAACACTGCTATTTCACTCATTTAGACAATAAGGCAAACTATGCAATCAATAAACGCAGCTATCGTAGGGGGCACTGGCTATACTGGCGCTGAACTTTTACGGTTGCTTAGTCAACATCCGCAAGTCAATATTATGAGCATCAGTTCTAGAAGTGAAGCTGGCAACCCCGTTGCGGATTTGTTTGGCAGTTTACGAGGCCAGATTGACCTCAGTTTTACTGACCCCAGCGAACTAGATCCCAGCAATGTTGATGTGGTTTTTTATGCCACCCCAAACGGCATTGCCATGCAGCAAGTGCCGGAGCTTTTAGAAAAAGGCGTCAAAGTCATTGACCTCGCTGCTGATTTCAGACTGCAAGATATCAACGTCTGGGAAAAATGGTATGGGCAGCAGCATGCCTGTCCAGAAGTGGTCGCAACTGCGGCTTATGGCTTGCCTGAGCTAAATCGTGAAACCATCAAAAGTGCCCAGCTTATTGCCAACCCTGGCTGTTATGCCACTGCTATTCAGCTGGCTTTATACCCGCTACTAAAAGCCAATTTATTAGCACCGGAAGACATCATTGCAGATGGCAAATCTGGCGTTTCTGGCGCTGGCAGAGGCGCAGCTGTCGGCTCACTATACAGCGAAGTGGCAGAAAGTTTTAAAGCCTATAAAGTTGAGGGTCACCGTCATCAACCTGAAATCTGTGAAAGCCTAGAGAATGCAACCGGCATCAGGCCTCAACTTATCTTCACACCGCACTTATTGCCGATGATTCGCGGCATTGAGTGTACCATCTATGCCAAGCCCAAAGCGGATATTCAAACGCTGCAACAAGCACTAGAGAATGCTTATCAAGATGAGCCTTTTATCACCGTGCTACCCCTAGGCAGCGTCCCCGACACCGCATCGGTAAGAGGCAGCAACAATGTCCATATATCCTTGGCGCAACAAGGTCAAATATCGAATATGCCCAACCGCGTTATTTTAATGGCGGTCGAAGACAACCTTGTGAAAGGAGCAGCCGGTCAAGCGGTGCAGAATATGAATTTAGCATTTGGTTTTGAAGAGACGATGGGACTGAATCAGCTAGGGTTGATGCCATAACCAAAACATCACCTAAGCAAAATTGAGATTTACTGAACTTGATTGACAGCAGCCGTGAGTTGCGTTGTTTCCTTTAACTGCTGTTGCTCTACAGCCCAGTCGATTGTCTCTGCCAAGACATCCTCTGCCAGAGTTTTAGCTGATTGCAATGCAAGAATCATCGCTGGCGAGTATGGGGCATTTCCCATGGCTATCGCTATATTTCGCAACCAACTCTGGTAGCCAATTCGGCGAATGGGCGAGCCTTCAAATTGCTTTAAGAATTGCGCCTCTGTCAATGCGAATAAACTAAGCAGGTCAGGAGATTTCAAGTTCTCACGTGGAGAGAAACGTTCTGGCTCTACCACCTTAGCAAACTTATTCCACGGACAAACCAGCTGGCAATCATCACAGCCATAGATTCTATTGCCCATTAGCTGTCGCAAATGTTTGGGTATGCTACCCTTATACTCAATGGTCAAATAAGAGATACAGCGCCGCGCATCCAATAGATAGGGTGCTATTATCGCACCAGTCGGGCAGACATCTAAGCAGGCATGACAGCTACCACAGTGCGATGCCTCGGACTGATCTGGCTCTAAAGGAATATCAACTAGCAACTCCCCTAAGAAAAACCAAGAACCATGATTGCGATTTATGATATTGGTGTGTTTGCCTATCCAACCAAGGCCTGCGTTTTCTGCCAAAGGCTTTTCTAGCACTGGCGCACTGTCAACAAAAGCACGGTAGCCATAATCTCCGACCAGCGCCTTAATAGACTCGCCCAGTTTTTGGAGCTTATTGCGCATTTTTTTATGATAGTCTTGTCCGACGGCATAGCGTGAAATATAGGCTTTCTCTGGCTGCGACATTACCTCCCACATTGCCTCATGCGACTCCGGCAGATACTCAAAGCGAACGGTAATAGCGCGAACGCTACCAGTCTGCAAAATATCTGGAGCTTCACGCATGCGCCCATGCCTTACCATATATTCCATGCTGCCATGCAGCTGCGCTGCCGTCCATTGCTGATACTGCGCTACATAAGGTCGCAATATCTGCTCATCAATAGCAGTAATTCGGCAATCCTCAAAACCCATAGTCTTAGCTTGCTCGGTAATTTTCTGCTTTATTTCTGCCAACAAAGTACTGGTCCAAGACTGTGACATAACTTAACTTTAGAATAGTGTGTGTAATAAATGCCTGAGAGAATACGGCCTTTAATTTTGAGGAAATAATACACGGTTCAGCCTTGCAAACCAATTCTTCTATTTTTAACAGTTATTCTGCCACTATTTAACCAACATTCGTTGGGGAATCTGCGTGCTTTTGCTATCATCCCAGCTGCTCGCAAACTGCTTAATAAAAGCCAATATTTCACACAAACTCACATGACGCAAAACATTACCCTTCCTAACAACCACAGTAGTCTCAAAATAGACCTAGCATCATTAGATAGTACACAGGCTATGGCTAGCCTACTTGGTGAATGGTTTCAATCTACTGATGTTATTTACCTCTATGGTGATTTAGGGGCAGGGAAAACCACCCTCACACGATGCTGCTTGCAAGCAATGGGAGTACAAGGTGCCATTACTAGTCCAACCTACAGCTTGGTGGAACCTTACACTCTGGAAAAGCAAACGCTTAATCACCTTGATCTATATCGTTTAGCCGATCCAGAGGAATTGGAATATCTAGGCATTCGAGATATATTCACTGATCATGCGATAACATGGATTGAATGGCCTGATAAAGGAAATGGGTATCTTCCGCCCCCATCTGTCACCATCCTGCTTGAATACGCAGATAACTTAAAAAACGGCAGACAGATAACCTTAATAGCCGAACCCGACCGAATAGAACAGCTAATCAGGATGCGTAATAAAGATGTCTAAGGTAAACCTTATCACCGCTCTCACTCATAATGGTAGACACAGTAAAACGCTATTTGGCTTTATTTTTACGGCTTTACTTGTTCTCAGCTTTATCGGTAGCTTTGCCAATACAGCTTTGGCAGCTACCGTCACGGCTGGCAAAACTTTTGTTATCAAAGATGGCACTCAAGTGGTTTTTGATCTCGACGCCAAAGTAACTCCCAAGGTTCAAATACTCTATAATCCTCAACGGCTGGTTATTGATTTACCCAGCAGCAAAGCTGGCCGCCTCAACAGAGGCCTAGAAAAAAGTCCTGATATTAAAGCCCTGCGCATTGGTCAGAGAGGCAAGGA
>CAKMZF010000018.1:16414-26756 GCA_929200405.1 uncultured Gammaproteobacteria bacterium
CAGTGAAAAAAGTGAGTAAACCAGCTGAGCCAAAGTGGCCAAACAATAAGAAACCTGCAAAAAAGGCTGAAACCAAAAAAACGCCTAAAAAGGCGCCTCCTAAAAAAGCGGAACCGAAAAAAAACAAATCGACATCAGCTATCAATTACGTTACTCGTAAAATACGAGTTGTTATCGATGCCGGTCATGGACGGCATGACAGTGGCGCTGTCGGCCCTAAAGGCACTAAAGAAAAAGATGTGGTTCTAAAAATTGCCAAAAAACTGGAAAAATTAATCAATAAAAATTCCAAAATGACCGCGATAATGACCCGCAAAAGCGACAAATTTGTGAAACTATATGACCGCGTTAGCAAGGCCCGAAAAGAAAAAGGCGACCTATTTATCTCTATACACGCTAATGCAGTTCCCAAGTCCTCCGCCAAAAATCAAGCCGGTGCTATGGTCTTTATTCTAAATCGCCGTGGTGCCACCTCTAAGCTGGCAAAGTATTTGGAACAGAGCGAAAACAACTCTGGCAAGATTGGCGGCCAAGATATTATAAAAGTTGACAAAGATGTCCGCGACCTCGTATATGGCATGGTGCAAGGTGCGGTTATTGACGAGAGTCGAATATTGGCCTCTCACATCATCAAGCAAATGAAAAAAGCCAATAACGTTTTTAAATACAGCATTGAAGGTGCAAACTTTGCTGTCCTCAGTGCACCGGATATCCCCTCAGTACTGGTAGAAACAACTTTTATCTCAACTCCCAAAGAAGAGCGGAGACTCAAGAGCAATGCCTATCAAGATAAGCTTGCCAAAGCAATTTACGATGGCGTAGTTGGGTTTACTCAACAGCGATCGCATATTGGTAGAGAAGCTAAATAGCTCCCTCTACTACTAATTCACACGACCCAATGAGAACACATTATGAGCGATAAAACTTCTTACACGCCTGATAAAGTATGGCAGTGGAACAATGCCAGTGGTGGCAAGTTCGCCAGCATCAACCGCCCTATCTCTGGTGCTACTTATGACAAAGTACTAGAGAAAGGTGAACACCCACTACAGTTGCACTCCCTTGCTACTCCAAATGGCGTAAAAGTAACAATCATGCTTGAAGAACTGCTGGCTCTGGGCATAACCGAAGCAGAGTATGATGCTTATTTAGTCAATATCTTAGAAGGCGAACAGTTCTCTAGCGGATTTGTAGAAATAAATCCAAATTCTAAAATTCCAGCTTTAGTAGACAACAGTGGCGCCGAGCCTATTCGCGTGTTTGAGTCTGGCTCTATCCTGCTGTACTTAGCTGAAAAGTTTGGTAAATTTTTACCGACTGACATCGCCAAACGCACCGAGACTTTATCTTGGTTATTTTGGAATATCGGCAGTGCGCCTTACCTCGGTGGAGGCTTTGGCCACTTCTATGCCTATGCGCCAGAAAAAATCGAATATTGCATTGATCGTTTCGCCATGGAAGCCAAGCGCCAGCTCGATGTATTAGACAAAAACCTAGCAGCACGAGAGTATCTAGCAGGTGACGAGTACACCATCGCCGATATTGCTAACTTCCCTTGGTATGGCAATTTAGTCATAGGCGAGCTATATAACGCACAAACATTTTTAGATGTTAGCGCCTATCAGCACGTCACTCGTTGGGCCAATGCCATACAAGCGCGCCCAGCTGTGGTTAGAGGACAACGTGTCAATAGCTGGAGTGATGATGCCACCGCTGTGCCAGTAAGGCATAGCGCTGCTGATATCGACAAAACTTTCAAATAATTAGCCTCTGCTGTAGACCGTCTAAGCAGTCAGTGCTGGCAACAGCATTGACTGCATCTCATAACTGAGATCGGCTAAAACAACTGCTGTTGTTGATCTGTCAGCGCACTGAAATCCACCTCTATAAAAGGCAATATCGACTCTGCAATCGGCTTTAGCTGCTTATCGATATAATGCTTATAGTCCAATATAGATTCAGCATACTCAACGGCCTGAGGTCCTTGAGTTGTCACTACATAGCTAATCCAACCTTTTTGCTGGTAGCGAAGCGGTTTACCGGATGCTCTATTCTTTGCATCCGCCTCACGTGCGGCTCTAATCTGCGGTGGCACATTTTTCACGTATTGTTGCAGCGGTCGGCGAATACGCTTGCGGTAAACTAACTCCGCATCATATTGCCCTGCTAAAGTATCACTAACGACTTGCGCCACATACTCACTGGGATCCTGATCGTGAAATACCATCTCATAGAGTTGCTGCTGAAACTGCTTCGCCAATGGCGTCCAATCAGAGCGAACCGATTCCAATCCTTTAAAAACCAAATCGGTTTTTCGTACCGACTTTCCGCCAGCGATTTCTTGCCAACATTTCAACCCTGCATATCTTTTCTTACTTCCGGTTTCGGCACCGCGAATGGTCGGCATTAAAAACCGGCTATAATAAGTTTCATATTCAATTTCCAGCTCACATTCAAGATTAAAATCTTGCAGCAATTTTTCCTTCCAGCGTTGATTAATCATCACCGCTAACTCTTTGCCAATATCATGTGCCGCTTGGTCACCGACCTCCTGCTCTAACCACACAAAAGTACTGTCAGTATCTCCATAAATAACTTGATAACCCTGCTCCTCTATCCATGTCTTGGAAGTCTGCATAATCTCATGACCTCGTAGTGTGATAGAACTTGCCAAGCGAGTATCATAAAACCGACAACCGCCTGAACCCAATACGCCATAAAAAGAATTCATCAATATTTTTATTGCCTGTGAACGCGGAGTATCACTATGCGCTTTGGCAGCATCTCTCTGTTGCCAAAGCTCTGCAATAATCTCAGGC
Source organism: uncultured Gammaproteobacteria bacterium (assembly GCA_929200405.1). Taxonomy (GTDB): domain Bacteria; phylum Pseudomonadota; class Gammaproteobacteria; order Cardiobacteriales; family CAKMZF01; genus CAKMZF01. Next base: position 19,234 of record CAKMZF010000018.1, read on the forward strand.
AAAAAATGCTTATGCCTGTGAAAATTTGCCCCTCTAAAGCCAGGAATAGTATCTTCAACCTGCGGTAATCCTCCCTCAATCAAGCCGAGGGGATCAATTTTAAAAGTGCGGATAATAGAAGGGTAAAGGCTTTTATAATCTAACACCAAAACCCGCTTATACAAACCCGGCCTTGAGTCCATGACATAACCCCCTGGGCTAGCAAGTCCGCCATCCGCAGGTAAATTTGGAGCAACATAACCAGCTCGATGTAATTTCGGCAAATACAAATTTGTAAATGCCGCAACTGAACCGCCCTGACGGTCTAGCTCCAAGCCCGTTATCTGTGATCGAAATTGTAAAAAATCTAAAATCTTCGTTTTGGCGAATATATCAATCACTAACTGGCAATCTTCCAAGTTATAAGCCGCCAACTTAGGTTTGTCATGGAGAAAATTATGCTTAATCTCTGCCAATCTATCCTCCACAGAGCCCTCAACTTTCTTACCTCTGCCTAGCAAAGTCTGTGACACCTGCTCCAAAGAAAAACTCGGCATTTGATACATGCCCGTTTTAAGTGCATCAATGCCATCTATAGCAACTCGCCCTGCAATAGAAATATAACCCTGCCCATTACTTCCTATGGCGTCTCGCCAAGTCGCCACCTGCCCATCTCTACCAATAGTAAAAGCCATGCGATGACGCTCACATCTACGCATGAGCAGGCGTAAGTCAAAATTCACCACACTCCAACCAATAATAATACTGGGATCACTGCCAGCTACTCTTTGCAAGAAAGCCTCTAACAATTCTCGCTCATTGCTCACCCACGTGACAGTCAACCCCTCCGGCACAGATTGCGGATTACCGATCATCAGCACCTCGGCAATAGGACTACCAAAATCACCTTTTTTGTTCTGATTTAAGGTAATTAAACCAATAGAAAAAAGCTCTCCTGAGAAGTCACACTCAATATCCAACGACATTAAGCAGAGTTTAGGCCGGTATTCACAGGGCTTAATCCGAGCATGTTGGTACTCAATAAAACCATCACGCTTCACAGGAACGCCGACAAATTGCAATCCCGCTGTGATAAATCGCTCCATAAGATATCTATCATGGAGTCTAAAATCTGACTCTAATACCTCCACAGACGCAGCTTTCAAGCTATCTTGGATTCTAAAATGGGTATGGATATTCGCAGAGTAAGCACCCACGACTCCCTGCTGAGAAAATGTTTTGAGCTGTAAAGTAGAGAACACAACTGACAAACCCGCTTGCTTAGTCGCTTGCTCAGCAACAACATGCTGATCCTGTTCGATAAAAAAAACTGGCTTTTCATCATAAATACTAAGCAAAGCAGGGCCACTATCCGTCGCCACCCAATATTGAATAAGCGTCGAGCCATTAATATCTCGACTACTACGAGTGAGTAAAAAACCAGATATCGGCTCTGCTGTCGAGGTAATTGAATCCATAAGCTGAATTTTACCTCAACATAATCAGTTATGCCCTTAATTTACGAGCCTAACTTTGCTGCTAAAATAAGCAAACTAGCAATATAGATATATAACGAAGCCTTAAAAACTTATAGTCAAAGAACAGGCTTATCCATCTATTATTGCCCAACTTCATTGACTCGCTGATAGAAATGACAGGCGACTTGCCGTACGCCAGCCTCTCCTTCCGAGGCAATCGTTTCTACTGTCGGTGGTTCTTTCCGACATTTGTCCTTGACTATTGGACAACGCGTTGAAAACACGCAGCCTTTAGGTGGGTTCACTGGTGATGGAATATCACCCTCAAGTTCAATGATTTTATTACTCTGAAATTTGCGAGGGTCAGCAATGGGTACTGCTGAAATCAACACCTTGGTATAAGGGTGCTGTGGATTAGCAATTAACGCGTTAGCATCTGCTATCTCCATCACTTTGCCTAGGTAGAGCACCAAGATTCTATCTGAAATATGATGTACAACACTCATATTGTGTGAGATAAAAATAAGACTCAAGCCCATCTCTTCGCGAAGCTGCTTGAGCAAATTTATTATTTGAGCTTGAATAGATACATCTAAAGCAGAGACCGCTTCATCACAAACGATTAGCTTAGGCTTTAAAATAATCGCTCTGGCAATGCCTATTCTCTGCGCTTGACCACCGGAAAATTCATGCGGGTAGCGATTAATCATATCTGACAACAGCCCTACTTTTGCCATGACTTCATGTACTTGGCTCTGCACTTCATCTTTCGTCAGCTCAGGCTGGTGCGTAGTCAACGGCTCGGCAATAATCTGTCCAACTGTCATTCGGGGGTCAAGACTGGCGACAGGATCTTGAAAGATCACCTGTAAATCTCTTCTGGCTTTCTGCATTTCTCTACCTTTGATAGAAAACAGATCTTTGCCCATCCACACAGCTTTACCACCAGTTGGTTTGAGTAGGTTTAGCACTGCCATACCCATGGTAGATTTACCACAACCAGATTCACCAACAACGCCCAACACTTCCCCTTCGTTTACATGAAAACTAATACCATCTACCGCTTTAACCCAGCGCTTTTTACTCCACAGACCTTCATTAACTATGGTTGGAAACCAGACTTTTAAGCCGTTAACTTCTAATATTTTATTCTCACTCATTAGTCTGCTCCATGTAACAGGGTTGACTGTGAAAAACCTTCTGCAAAGCAGGCTTTTGCGTGATTTTCATTGAAATAGCGCAATGTCGGAATCTCTTTTTGGCAATGCTCTGTTGCATGGTCACATCGCGGTGCAAACGCACACCCCGCTGGGAGGTTCTGCAGATTAGGCGGCTGCCCTTTAATAGTCGGTAGGTCTGCGTGCTTACTACTGCCATCTGCATTTAGTCTTGGGGTAGACTCTAAAAGCCCACGCGTATACGGATGTTGTGGATTGTAGAATATATCATCAACCCTAGCGATTTCTGCTAAGCGCCCACCATACATAACTTGCACTCGATCACAGACCCCAGCCACAACCCCTAGATCATGGGTAATTAACACGATAGCGGTGTTAAAGTCTGTTTTTAGGTCATGTAGTAGTCTCAACACTTGAGCTTGCACCGTCACATCAAGCGCTGTCGTTGGCTCATCTGCAATTAATAATGCTGGCTCACATAGCAAAGACATCGCGATCATCACTCTCTGGCGCATGCCACCTGATAGCTCATGCGGATATTGATTAAGTCGTGCTTTGGCTTCCGGTATGCGAACCAGATCCAGAAACTTCAAAGCTTTCTGCTGCGCTGCGGCCTTGCCCATGCCCTGATGGAGACGCAAAACTTCGCACATCTGGGTACTAATTTTCAAGTAGGGATTTAATGAAGTCATCGGATCTTGAAATATCATCGACATTTTTGAACCGCGCAATTTATTTAAGCGATTCAAATCCATGCCGACCAGCTCATGATCTTTGCCTTCTATATTCAAAATCGCAGAACCTGTAGCCTCGCCATTCTGTGCTAGCAAGCCCATAATGGCTAAGAATGTCTGCGATTTTCCTGAGCCAGACTCACCTACCACGCCAACCGTATCGCCGGGATAGATTTCAAAGTTCATATTATTTACAGCACTGACGGGGCCATCATTGGTACGGAAACTTACGGTTAAGTCCTTTACCGACAATACTGGAGAAACAACTTCTTTACCTATGTTGCTATTCGGTATTTGATTTGTATTTGTCATAATGTTTACCGATCTTTAGGGTCAAGCGCATCGCGCAACCCATCACCAATGAAGTTTAAGCAGAATAAAATAATCGCCAGTATAGAAGCAGGAAATAACAAGGTATGCGGCGCATCTTCTAAACGCTTTGCCCCTTCGCTAATCAATACACCAAGACTGGTCATAGGCTCTTGCACGCCCAGGCCCAAGAAGCTCAAAAAGCTCTCTACCAAAATAACCTGCGGCACCACCAATGTGACGTAAACAATCACCGGACCTAGCAAGTTAGGGATGATATGACGGCGAATAATATTAAAACTTGACACTCCAGATGCTCTGGCCGCTGAAACAAATTCACGACTCTTCAAAGACAAGGTTTGTCCGCGCACGATTCTAGCCATCGTCAACCATTCAACGGCCCCAATAGCAGCAAACATCAAAAAGAAATTGCGGCCAAACATCACCATTAACAGAATAACGATAAACATAAATGGTAAGGCGTAGATAATATCGACTATACGCATCATTATCTGGTCTACTCTACCACCAAAATAGCCAGAGACTGAGCCATAGATAACACCGATTAGTAGCGCAACCAATGATGCCGTAAGCCCGACTGCTAAGGAGATCAGCACCCCGATCATTGAGCGATAAAAAAGGTCACGATCATTTACCCCAGAGCCAAACCAAAGCGAGTTAACAAAATCTGGAGCCCGTGGAAAATTCGCGTCATTAAACGCTTCATATTCTGGGTTAAATAATGCCTCGTTATTCAATATCATATCGTAAGGCCACGGTGTTAATAGCGGCGCTATCGCTGCCAGTATCACGATAAAGGCCAGCACAAACACACTAGCGACTGCAAGCTTATTGCCTCTAAATCGTCTACCCGCGTCTGACCATAATGAGCGTCCTTTTGGCGGTGTAGACGTTGTCGTTGCTGACGCGGTGGTATTTACAGTAGTAGTCATACTCAACTCTCTCTACGCTGCTCGCACTCTAGGATCTAACAGACCATAGAGCACATCGACGATAAGATTGGCGATAATAATTAACGCCCCAAAAAATATTACCACGCCCATTACCATGGTGTAGTCACGATTCAGTGCTCCGTTGACAAAGTGAGTACCGATACCGGGTATCCGGAATATTTTCTCAACCACAACAGAACCTGTGGTGATAGCTGCCACCGCTGGCCCTAGATAGGAGACTATCGGCAGTAATGCCGCTTTTAGGGCATGCCTGATAATCATGGTTCGCTCCGGCACCCCTTTTGCCCTTGCGGTTCGAATATAATTTGAGCGCAGCACCTCAATCATACTGCCCCGAGTTTGCCTAGCGATATAAGCAATTTGTGGCAGTGCTAGCACAAAAACAGGCATAATTGCCTGTTTCCAAGAGTCCCCCCAGCCAGTTATGGGTACCAATTGTACAGCCGTTGCCGAGAGTATCGATATTACTATTAATTGCAGAATTGGCCCAACCACGAAGTTAGGTACCGTTATGCCGGTCATTGAAAAACCCATCACGGTATAATCCATCCATGTATTTTGCCGCAACGCTGCCAGCGAGCCTGCTCCCACTCCTATCACTAGAGCAATCGCTATCGCCATCAGACCAAGTTTAAGGGACACCGGAAATCCTGCTTGGATAAAGTAAGTTACCGTGCGATCTTTATACTGATAAGACGGCCCAAAATCTAACGTAACGGTTGGCAGCCAACTCCCTTCTTCTTTACTAAACTTCACCAAACCGCCGACATAATTGGTGAATTGCTCAAACACAGGTTTGTCTAAACCATATTTAGCATCTAGATTTGCACGTATTGTCGGTGGCAGAGGTTTCTCACTATCAAAAGGATTACCCGGAGCAGCGCGGACCAGAAAAAAAGATAAAGTGATAACCGCCAGCAATGTTGGAATGGCGATGAGAAGTCTACTCAAAAAATAACGTACCATGGGTTTACGCCTTGTTACAGCTTGCCAATAACAAAATGACTTACTGGCAAATTTTATATGTATTTGTTAGCAAGCCACTTGCGGATTGCCTAATTTAATTATTGTGAAAACATCCACTTTTTTGACTATATCGGATTATAGAAAAGTGTTTTTGATTTACGAAAAAACATAACAAAAAAGCCAGCAAACATCACCTCTAACGCAATAGCTTTGCTGGCTCTTAATCATAAGTATTCTACTTACAATGAATTTTATTACTCTTCGATAGTAACGTATCTATCCGGAATATGATCCATCACATTACCATCCATTCCCTTAACCTTAGGGTTCACTAGGTGAGTCGTCACGTAGTAATAGATGGGCAATAATGAATTACTATCCAAGAAAGCGCGCTCGGCACCTTGTAGCAAAGCCTTGCGCTTCGCAGCATCCCCTTCTTTACCAGCTTTATCCAAGAGATCATCAAACTCTTTGTTGTCAAAACCAACATCATTTAGGCCTGAACTAGACAAAAATAACTCTAAGAAAGTATTCGCATCATTATAATCACCAATCCAACCGGCACGGAAAATTTGCGTTGTTTCTTTAGATTTTCGGGTAGATAGATACACCTTCCACTCTTGGTTCACAAGGTTCACTTTTAAACCTGGGAACACACGCTGCCAGCTGCCTGCAACTGCTAAAGCAATACGTTTATGGTTATCATTGGTGTTATAAAGTATTTCTACTTCCAGAGGATTTTCCTCGCTGTAGCCTGCTTTAGTATAAATCTCTACCGCCTCTTTAACACGATCCGCATAACTGGTTTCCTTAAAATCAAGATACACAGGCTCGTAGCCACTCACCCCGTCTGGAACAAAACTGAAGGCAGGGATCTCTCCGGCATTGGTTACGCGACTGGTAATTAACTCACGGTTTAATGCCAAGTTAAAGGCACGACGCAAATCAGCATTATCAAATGGTGGCTTAGTTGTATTTAGGCCGTAATAATAAGTACCAAGGTAAGGTAGCACCTTCAGCTCATCAGAGAAGTTCTCTCGGATAAAGTTCACTTGATCCTTAGGAATCTCATAAGTCCAATCAATTTCGCCAGCTTGGAAAGACTTTAATTCAGCGCCTTGATCTTCTGTTGGAAAGAAAACAACTTTATCAAGTTTTACGGTATCAGCACCCCAATAATCTGGATTTTTCTCAACTACAATTTTACCCTGAGGAATCCATTCGGTTAGCTTAAAAGCACCGTTGGTCACAATATTCTCAGGCAACGTCCAACTATCCCCATACTTTTCAACAGTGGGTTGATGAGACGGCTTCGCTATTGAGTGAGTCAGCATCTGCAAGAAATATGGAGTTGGCCCAACTAATTTAATCTCTAACGTTGAATCATCAATCGCCTTCACTGCCAATTCTTCTGGTTTCTTATCACCAGCAGAAATCTCTTCTGCATTAACAATAGGATATAGTAAAAATGAATATGCAGAACCTGTTGCTGGATCTACAGCACGGCGCATAGAGTAAACAAAATCGTTTGCTGTTACGCTATCACCATTGGTCCATTTTGAGTCATCGCGCAGGTGAAAAGTATAAGTTAAGCCGTCATCTGAGACATCCCAAGTCTTAGCAACGCCAGGAACCAGATTGGCACTTGGATCCTCATCAACCAAACCATCAAAAATATCTCGTTGAATATGACTCGCAGACACACCTTCGCCAATCTGTGGGTCTAGAGATTGTGGTTCGGTGCCATTACCTCTGCGTAACACCATCTCTGCAAAAGCAGACTGACAAAACAATACCACTGCAGCTAGCAGCAATACTTTATTTTGATGTTTATATATCATAATAGAACTCCTATAGGGTTATTTCCTTAACAGCACAAATTTGCTAGAAAACTCTACATGCAAT
>CAKMZF010000019.1:0-11876 GCA_929200405.1 uncultured Gammaproteobacteria bacterium
TAAGCAGCGCATTAGTCATAGGGCGCTGGCGATTACTGCGTTGGTGGCTGAGTTTTCAGCGAGATAATCGATGATAAGTGCTGTGTGCTGTAGGTAATGATGGTAGTTTATCTGAGTATTTATGACTCGCGAATCTAGTGCTGATGAAGTGGGAAGGGTTGATGGTATTGATAACTTAGGCACACCATCTTGCGTCTCGGATCAACTTTCTCGTGAAGTGCAGGATAAGTTGGGGCAGATTTGTTACTTTGGGCAAATAGATTCAACCAATAGTTATTTGTTGGACAGAGTTAACGAGCTGCCAAATCTGAGTGTATGTTTGGCCGCTGAGCAGGTTTCAGGGCGAGGTAGTCGTGGTAAATCATGGCGTTCACAAGCAGGTAGCGGTTTGTATTGCTCGGTGTTGTTTCATCATAACGGTGCTGTTGCAGATTTGCCGCCCTTGAGTATTGTTGCTGCGATAGCTATGGCTAGGACATTTTCTAGTTTATTACCTAAAGTCCCCTATGGCGTTAAATGGCCCAACGATGTGCTAACAGCGAATGGCAAGTTATGTGGGGTATTGGTAGAGAGTATTCTTCATGGGAAAAGCAGTAGTAGTTGGGTAATTGGTTTAGGGGTGAATCTTCGCTCGCAATTTACCGATCAAGAACAACAGCTGTTGCCCTATGCGGTGACTGACTTTGAGAGGGAAGGTTTTGTATCTGCCAATGGTTTTTGGACTGTTGCTGAGCGTTTGTTGGACGAGTTAGAGAGTTTGCTATCATGTCTACCTTCCAAGCAAGATTTGCCAAAGCTTTTTCGACAAGTGGACTTGTTTGAAAGCTGTCAGATTACTCTGAGGTTCAATGATAGTAGTAAAAGAGGTCAGGCTGAGGTATTAGCATTAACAGGGGTAGCAGAAGGGCTAGCAGCAGATGGCGGCTTTCTATTCAGTGGTGCAGAAGCAGACCCAATAATTTTTTATAGCGGTGATATCAGTATAGATGTAAACGCTAGTGATAAGCGCTTTGTAACGGGTGACGTGAGTAAGGGATGAGCAATAAGAGAGCGGTAAAAAATACATTGCTGGTTGATATTGGCAACACTCGCTTGAAATGGCAGTTTTGTGAGATCGCAGACAGCGGGCAAGTAGCTCTAGGTAAGTCTGAGGATAACCATTTTGAGGCAATAACTCATGTTGGCAAACTAGCCGCGCAGGTATTATCAGAGCTGACACAGGGCTGGCTAGAGGCGGCACAGCAGCCACAGCAGGTATTTATTGCCTGTGTTTCTAATGCGGATTTGGTCGCAGAGATTGATGCGCTAAGCGAGTCGTTATTTTCTATTAAAGCGGTTTCTTTGCAGAGTGAACAGCAGTTTGGAGATATTACCAATGGCTATCTATTTGCCCATCGCCTTGGGGTAGATCGTTGGCTAGGTTTGATTGCTGCAAGGACAGGATTTCCTGAGAGTCATATTATCGTGGTTAGCGCTGGTTCAGCGGTAACAGTTGATGCTTTAAGAGCAGATGGACAGCATCTTGGTGGTGTTATTTTCCCCGGTATTCGACTGCAACAACAGAGCTTGTTTAATCAGACTGCAAACCTTGCCATTTTGGCAAAACTAAATGCTGATGAGTCTACTAAAACCCGAACCGTATGGGCAGATCACACCAAAGCTGCAATTTCTGGTGGCACTATGTTCTCGGTGGCAGGAGGTGTTGAAAAAATCATCTCTATAATGGAACAAAGGTTCACTAATGAGGTCCCAAAGGATGCAGCGGTGGAGAGTGTCGAGACTGTTATTGTATTTACTGGCGGTGATGCTGAGTTGGTGATGCAGCATATGGATGCAGAGTTACAAAGTTGCAGAGTGCATTGTTCGAATTTGGTTTTTGAAGGAATGCGTCTTATTGCTCAGCAAAGTATGGCACTCCCCGATTCGACAGCAGTCTGATATAAATAGATTAGATTGTCTACCCACATTTAATTCTAGGAGAAGCACTATGACTCAACAAATAATTACCATTTATCATAACCCCAGATGTTCAAAAAGCAGGCAAACATTGGCATTGATCGAGGCGGATATAGCTGCTAAAAACAGTGGTTCTGTTATAGAGCAAATTACTTATCTCGATGGGGGGTTGACGGTTCCAGTATTGGCAGAAATTTGCCAGAAACTGGGTATGCCGCCGACGGATATTATCCGAAAAAAAGACGCTAAGTTTATCGAGTTAGGCCTGAATATTGACGATGGGCGCAGTGCAGAGGAGTGGTGCCAGATAATTTGTGATAATCCCGCGATATTGGAAAGGCCCATTGTGGTAATAGGCGATAAAGCGGTGATGGGTAGGCCCCCCGAGAATGTGCTTGAGATCTTATAAAACAGTTCGTTTAGTCGTTATTGTGATGCATAAACCGCATACGTTATCAAATTAAAAGCCAGAAGTAGACGCTTGTGAATAGAACACAATCCGCTCCTTTTTTTCATCGACTTGTCTTGCTTGGTGGTGGGCATAGTCATGTCCAGTTGATTCGTTATTTCTCCATGAGGCCGTTGAAGAATACTCAGATCATCGTTATCTCTCGTGATATTCACACGCCATATTCGGGAATGTTGCCGGGTTTGATTGCTGGGCATTATGATTTTGATGATTGTCATATTGATTTAGCAAAACTGACTAGGGGCGGTAATATCGCTTTTGTTGCAGCCGCCTCCAGCGGTATAGATCTAGAGGCTCAGGTGGTGAAATTTGCTGATAGGCCTAGTATCTATTATGACACGCTGTCTATTAATTTGGGCGCCGTGCCAAATCAGGCGACAGAAGGTGTTAAAAGCTATGCCTTATCGGTAAAACCGATCGATATTTTTTTGCGTCAGCTCGACGAAAAACTTGCATTGTTAGAGTCACAGCCGACACAGCCTATTGCAATAGTAGGCGGTGGTGCGGCAGGGATTGAGGTGGCAATGGCATTGCGAACGCGGTTAGATTCTATGGATGCCAGTAACGAAATTTTGCTGATTGCCAGAAATGGCTTGCTAACCGAGAAAAGCGAGCGGTTTCAACAGCAGGCGAGGCAGCAATTAACCCAGCGCTGCATTGAGATTATTGAAGATGAAGTTACCGAAGTAAAGCCAGAAAGTATTTTGCTAAAACAGGTAGGTGAAAAATCTGTGTTATTTACGGTTTGGGCGGCAGGTGCTATGGCAAGGCCGTGGTTACAGCAAACTGGATTAGAGTGCACGGAAGATGGTTTTATTGCAGTTAAAGATACATTGCAAAGTGTATCTCATGGCAATGTTTTTGCTGCTGGGGACGTGGCAACTGTGGTAGATCACCCGCGACCAAAAGCTGGTGTGTTTGCCGTGCGGCAGGGCAAACCATTGATTGAAAATATAAAGCGCCAGATAGCTGGGACAGCATTAAAACCATTCCGCCCGCAGCAGAGTTTTCTAACTCTGCTGGCTTGTGGTGAGAAATATGCCATCGGTTGCAAAGGAAAGCTATATGTTTCCGGCAAATGGGTTTGGCGTTGGAAAGATTATATAGACCAGAAATTTATGCGGCAGTTCACGGTGACAGCCAAGCAAGGAGTGGAACACAGTCGGTTAAATAAAAAATTAGCTGGGAAAAACGACTCAGAGGGAATGCGTTGCACGGGCTGTGGCGGCAAAATATCTGGCAATGTCTTAACCAATGCCTTGAATTTGCAACTGGACACTAACGATTCGATAGAGAATACGCAGTTGACGTCGTCAAACGAGCTGAAAGGAATAATACTTGCCGATGCCGCTGTTGTCGATATAGCTGGGCATAAGCTGATCCAAAGTGTCGATTTTTTTACAGACTGCATTTTCGATGATTTTTATTTAGGGCAATTAGTCGGCATACATGCAGTTAATGATTTATTGGCTTCTGGAATTGTGCCGCAAAGTGCGTTGTCTACAATAGGCTTACCGCAGGCCAGTGACGCGATTCAAAGTAATCGAATCACTCAGATAATGGCTGGTATTAATCAACAATTACAGCAGTGGGGAATTGCGGTTTCAGGTGGCCACACCGCAGAAACCGATCAAACCCAAGTAGGGCTAAGTGTTAGCGGTTTGGTTCCAGCTCAGCTGGAAGAAAAAGAGAGTCGACAAATGCTGTGGCAGAAATCTGGAGCCAATGCTGGTGAGGTAATTGTGTTAACGCAGGCTATTGGTAGTGGCGTGTTGTTGGCTGGTTATCAAGGGTTGCAGTCACAGGGGCGCTGGGTGGTGCAATGGTTGGAGCAGGTTTTAGCTAGCCGAAGTCCAATATTTAACGCACTGAAGCAGTTGGAGATAACCGCTGCTACTGATGTCTCTGGCTTTGGTTTGCTAGGGCATCTTGCTGAAATCTGCCAAGCGAGTAACTGCGGCGCTAGAATAGAGAGCAGTAAAGTTCCTGTTTTCGTTGGTGCAAAGCAGTTGGCTAAGACTGGTGTAGCTAGCTCATTATTGACTAGTAATATAGGCTATGCCACTGCCGAGTATTTTGGCGGGACCGCAGAGCAACAACGTTATTGGTCATGCTTACTATCAGACCCGCAAACCGCTGGCGGTTTGGTGTTAACACTATCCAAATCGCAGGCAGAGCAACTTATGGCAACTTATCATCAGGCTGTTATTATTGGGGAAATAACCAGTGACAAAGCGCTGCTTGTGGATATTGATAGCTGAAAGGTTGGCGATGCTGGTTAACGATATTGCTAATGTTATCAAGGCTGAAACTGCCTTTCTGTATTTATTGCATTCACAAAGTTGCGATATACTGCAAGATCGAACTAGAAAGCCTAAAAATAGAATTTGAATAAAAATGGTAAGAGGAAGCAATGAACGACCTAGCGACTTTTAAAAAATCTCTAACATTCAGAAAGCGATTATTCAAAACCAGTGTTTCTGGTCTTGCGATATCAATAGTGATGGCTTTCGGCGGTGTATCTGTCAGTCATGCAGATTGCCAGAACACAGGCAGCTTTAATAATTGGCTAAGTGAGTTTAAGCAAGAGGCGATAAACAGTGGTATCTCGAAAAATGTCGTGGCTAGCGCTTTGAACAATGTGCAATTTGATCCCTCTATTATCAGAAAGGATAGAGCGCAGGGTGTGTTTGCACAGCCATTTCTAAAGTTCGCTGGTCGAATGGTCTCTGAGGATCGCATGCGACAGGGCAGAAAAAATTTAAACAAATACTCTCAGACTTTGGCGAACATTGGAGCGCAATACGGTGTTCCCGGTGAAGTATTGGCGTCGTTCTGGGGGTTAGAAACCGACTTTGGTGTGAATAATGGTAAATCAGCGACCATTCCTGCTTTGGCGACTTTGGCTTATGATTGCCGCAGGCCTGCTTTGTTTCGTCCGCAGCTATTGGGTGCGCTAAAGATTCTAGAGCGTGGTGACTTGAGCCTAGGAGAGATGCGTGGCGCTTGGGCTGGTGAGTTAGGACAAATGCAATTTCTGCCATTTGAGTATAATGAATTTGGTGTTGATTTCGATGGTGATGGTCGTCGTAACTTGATTAAATCAGCGCCAGATGTATTGGCCTCAGCGGCTAATTTGATGCGTAGCTTCGGCTGGCGGGCAGGAGAGCCTTGGTTGAAAGAAGTTCGGGTGCCTAACTCTATGGACTGGTCACAGGCAAGATTAGACAATAAGCTAAGCCATAGCCAATGGGCTAGTATGGGCGTGAGTAATGCCGATGGTAGTACTTTGAGTGATTCAGGTATACCAGCATCACTGATATTGCCAATGGGTAAAAATGGTCCTGCTTTTCTAGCTTATCCTAACTTTAATGCTTACTTAGAATGGAATCAGTCACTAGTCTATTCATTAACGGCTGCTTATTATTCAACTCGTTTGGCAGGTGCGCCTAGAGTGAGCTCTGGAAATGGCAGTGTTCAACCGCTTAGTGTTGAAGAGGTGAAGGCGCTGCAAAAAAAGTTGGCTGATCGTGGTTTTCAGGTGGGTAAAATTGATGGGATTATCGGTCAAAAGACCCGTAGTGCAGTCAGAGATGTTCAGCAACAGTTGGGTTTGCCTGCTGATGGCTATCCCAAACCAAACTTAATTAATCAGTTTCAATAAAGCTATGCTCTCACCTTGGCCATCTCATCTTGATGACTATGAAGATGAGATGGTCAGTTAGCGAGATTCTTTTAGCTCTTTTTCACAAATTCAGATTTTAGCTTCATCGCGCCAAAACCCTCTATTTTGCAATCAATATTATGGTCGCCATCAACTAAGCGAATATTTTTGACTTTAGTGCCGACCTTGACAGAGCCGGAAGAACCTTTCAGCTTCAAATCTTTAATGACGGTAACGGTGTCACCATCCATTAGGGTGTTGCCATTGGCATCTCGATAAACAGTTTCATTATTCTCGGCATCATCCTTGCCCCATTCGTGAGCGCATTCAGGACAGATGAGTAAAGGTCCATCTTCATAGACATATTCAGATTGGCACTTAGGGCAATTCGGTAGGGTGGTCACAGTTGATAATCTCCATGGAAAAAAATAGTATAGCAGAATTGTCAATTCTATCTGTTTTCCAGTGATTGTTTGTCGAGCTATGTGAATAGTAGTTCGATTGGTGCTTTTTAAACTCAGGCATACGATATTAAACTGAGAGTTAATCAGTTTTTAATATATGAATCAATATATTGGATGCCAAAGATAGTAACGATAATCCTCAGCCCGAATAGGCGGAATTTTAGGTGTTTGAAGATGATTGTGAAACTTTGATTTTTCATTTTCGCAAGGTTTGACATGGTCTGATGGGGTGTGCGATTACTCGATAGACAGTTAAAGGATCTCTTATCAGTGCGCCATTCAAAGAGTTCTTTTCTGATGCGAAATGTGGCGTGGATTGTCGATAGTGACGAGTGGTAGAGCGATGAATTCTGACTTAAGGTAACAGAGGAGAGGTAAATTTTCCCAAAAGTCTTGCCTTGGAATCATTATGAATTTTAGTTCGTGCTTTAAACATGAGGAGGAAATAATAGATTTGTTTTTTCCAAAGAAGTGTTTGATTCTTATCAATCAAAAGAGGCTAAGATTAATTTCTTAATGAGAAAATTGATATGATTTATGGTACGGGAAAACGACTTGAGTTTTTACGGATGTTAGAGACTGAGTTGACTAAAAATAATTCGGTAAAATTATTGGGAATTGGTAAAAAGAGTGTTGAAAAAGCGCTCTCTGTTTAGCTTTGATAATACTACCAGGCATACTTTTATGGCTGTTTGCCAAGTATTTAAAGTGGCTAAAGACATCGATTGAATTTAAAGTCACCATATTTCACTCGACTAATTATCGAGAGCGTGGTTCGATTCTTACTCCGTTGCGTTATTATAGGTGATATTTTTAAATGAAGGTTAGTTTGATGAGAGTTGCCATTATTGGCGGTGGCGCGGCAGGTTTTTTTGCAGCGTATTCGGTGAGAAAGCACCATCCTGATGCTGAGATTAGCATCTTCGAGAAGACAAAAAAATTATTGTCTAAAGTTAAGGTTTCAGGAGGTGGTCGTTGCAATGTAACCAATGGTTGTGCTTCTATAAAGCAACTCTCTCTTGCTTATCCCAGAGGTAGTAAATCTCTGCGTAAACTGTTCCAGCAATATAACAATCGAGATGTTATGTCGTGGTTTACTGAGAGAGGCGTTCCGTTAGTGGAGCAGGAAGATGGCTGTATATTTCCGGTTTCGCAAAACTCTCAAAGCATCATCGATGCATTAGTTGCAGAGTGTCGCCGAGGGAAAGTGAATATTGCCGTAGGGCATATGGCGCAAAGTATTTTTGCTGAGACAGCTTCAGCTTCAGAGTCAAAGCTAGGTCAGGCATCAAGGGTTTGGCGAATAACTTTCCGTAACAGCGGAAGTCAGTCTAGTGCAAGCAGCCAAAGTTTTGATAAAGTGATTATTACCACCGGAGGTTCGCCAAAGCCAAGCGGCCTAGAGTGGCTAGCCAATATGGGGCATAGAATAGAGCAGCCAGTGCCCTCATTGTTTACCTTTAATATGCCTACCGAATCAATCACTGAGTTAATGGGGGTAGTCGTTGAGCAGGCTCAGATCTCTATACCTAGTACAAATCTAAAAGGAGATGGGCCGCTGCTAATTACGCATTGGGGCATGAGTGGACCTGCGGTATTAAAGTTATCGGCTTTTGGGGCGAGATACTTAAGTGGCAGAGATTACCAACTCAAGGTCGCGGTCAACTGGATAAATGAAACAAATTTTGACAAAGTTTTTGACTTGCTTAGTGAGATTGTGACGCACTCTCCCCAGAAAATCATCGCTAACCAAAGGCCGCATGGACTACCTGATAGGCTGTGGAAATATCTACTGCAACGTGCTGAGGTAGAGGCCAATAAAAAGTGGCAAGACCTTGGTAAGAAGGGACTGCATAAGCTTACTCGAATTTTGACGGTGGATGAATATCAGGTCAGTGGTAAAACGACTTTTAAGGAAGAGTTTGTTACCTGTGGCGGCGTGAGTCTGGATAGTGTTAATATGCAGACTCTGCAAAGCAAAGTTTGCTCAGGCATTTACTTTGCTGGAGAGGTGCTGGATATTGACGGTATTACTGGGGGATATAACTTTCAAGCAGCTTGGACTACTGCCTATATTGCAGGTCAGTTAGCTGAATAAAGTTATTGAAGGTGTAATCGTTTAAGGGTGTAGCGTAGACGTAGTCCTAGAAAGATTGAACAGGCAGTTAGCCCCAGAATTAAACCAACCCACAAGCCCACCGCGCCCATGCCAAGTGGGTAGGCCAGCAAGCAACCACCGCCAAACCCTATTACCCAATAAGAAAAGCCATTGGTTAGCATAGGTACTGTAGTATCTTGCAATCCTCGCAGTACACCGCTGAAGGTAACTTGTGAGGTGTCCGATATTTGAAAGATAGCTGCTAAGATGAGAAAAATACTAGCTAATCTCACCACTTCGGCCTCATCTGTATAGAATGCGATGATTTGATAGCGGAGCAGTATTAGCGCTACAGCAGTACTAATACCCATGACAGTGGCAATTATAAAGCCAGATTGCAGGCGTTGTTTTATACCTGCGGGGTCTTGGCGACCTAGCGCATTGCCAACTCTGGCAACAAGGATAAAAGACAGTCCTAGAGGCAACATGAAAGCCATTGATGCCGCCTGAAGTGCGATGACATTGGCAGCGGATTCTATCCTGCCAAAAATACCCATTTGCACAGTTACGGATGCGAATAATCCGACTTCAAAGAGCAAAGAGATGGCTATGGGTATTGAGATTTTGAGTAGTTTCTTGATTTCACTCCATCGTGGCCAATCCCATTGCACAAATAATCTATAGCTATGGTTGTTTGGTCTGGTTAGCAAATATAAAAAACTGAGGGCAATGCAGGCATTAGAGAGGGTTGTTGCCCAGCCAATACCGGCGACGCCTATTGCTGGCATGCCGAATTTCCCTAAACCCAAGCTGTAGCTAAAGAATATGTTGACGATTAAGCCGATGACTGTCGCGAAGAGCACGGGTTGGGTGTTTTCAGTGGCTTCAAAAAAGTTTCGTCCGACCATAAAGCCCATGGCTGGTAGCAGCGACCATATTGCCGCGTTCATATAGGCTTTAGTCGGTGCGATCAACTCTTGATCTATATTTATCAGCTCTAGGTTTGCAATGAGGACGAAAATTAGGAGAAAACCAATAAAGCAGCTTATTGCAGCAAGCCAGGTGCCTTGTCTGAAAACTGCCCCAAGCTCTTGGGATTTTGATTCGCCTAGCAGCTTTGCCAAAACAGGAGAGAGTCCATTGCTCAGACCAATAACGCATAGCAGAACTACGAAGATGAGTGATGAGCCTAAACCAACTGCACCTAACTCTACAGAGCCAATACGACCAGCAATGAGCGAGTCAACAACGCCAGCACTCATTTGCAGTAATTGCGCTGCGATCATTGGCAATGCTAGCCAAAGTGTGCGCCGAATATCTTCAGAAAGAGTTGGTAGTGGAGGGTGGGCAGAGGTCATAGAAATACGCCAAAAATCGATTGCTTAGAAAAAAGATACAGTGCTAGCTTTGTGACCTGTTGCATGAAAAAGCAGACTGACTTGCACTCAGAAGAGTGCTAAGTCTTATGTTACTCGTAATTTAGAAATTTGCGAATAATATTGTTAATATTCAGATGAGAATGCTAACGATTGGCTAAGTGGAATCTCCTGTTTCACATAAAGCAGCTTAATAGTTGCTTTATGTGTCTATTAGATTCTAAAGTTGTCGGCAGTTATTTATCGGCTAACTCCACGCCAAAAATAACACCGTAATCTCCTTCAGTGCCTATGCCATTTTGTTGATAGAATGACTGTAGGCCAAGCTTGGTGGCGCGATTGACTTGATAGTTGTAAGTCATTTCAAGGGCTTGTTGGTTATAAAGGTTGCCGATATCGGTATTAAAAGAGGCATAACCCATTGAGCCATCAGCGGCTATGCTATTGGGCAGACGAACATTAATATCATCACCTATTGCACGCCTTACAGTGGCACCCATTTGCACACCATGTTTGCCACTGTCGGTTAGAGCATAATCTACCTTAGCGGTGGTCAGGGAGATATTGTTCGGTAGTTCTATTAATGATCCTGAGTCTTCTGACATGATGTTATCAAAGGCAACACTGGCAGACACTTTACCACCGATCATCTCTCGTGAGAGTCCCATGCTAATGTTCGACAAAGTGGAGTTTTTGATGCCAAAAGCACCACTTGAGGTGGTTTGCTTGTTGATTTGATCAATGGCGCCAGCGCCTACTTGCATGCTGACTTCAGATTTGCTGCCCAGTCCCATAGCAACTTCCCCAATTATTGCCGACTCTACATCTCCAGTTGTGGAAGTGACCAAGTTATTACCAGCACTTTTACCACCTAAAGGATTTTTGGTGGTCACCCCAAGATTGACTCGAATATTGTCTTTAGAGCCAATATCTTTAACCTGGTAGCCAGAGGCAAGATAGGCGTCATTACTGCCACCAATCCAATCCTGTGACTGAGATAAGCCCAAGACATTATCAACCATTGCTTTACCACTGCCGCTTCCTAAGGCAAAAGCACCAATATCACCATTGGTTGTTAAATTAAAGCCGTCAACTTCTTTGGTTTTGGCATTTCGATTTAATGATAAAGCCATATCACCACCCAGTTGTATTTGCTGGCTGGTAATATCTCTTTGGTTAATGGAAAACAGGCTGGTCCATTCTATATTTAAAATAGGTGGTTTCTGTTGTTTGATATATTCACTGGCTTTTGCCCAGAAAGGCGCGTTTTGAAAAGAATCAACAAGCAATACATTGGTGCTTGTGGCTTCAAGGTCAAGTCCTTCTAATACGGTCTTTGGTAAAACGACAACCGAAGAAGCTGCTAAGGCGGCCGCTTGATCTGCAGTTGTACCCGAAGTCATTTTTAGATCTCCAACCGGAGAACTGGCTGCTGCCATATCAAGCAGTCCATTACCGTAAATTTCACTGTTAGAATAAACACCCGTTTTATTAGCGGTGTGTAAGACACGTGCTAGGATCTGCTGATTGGTTAGGTTAGGGAAGGCAGATTTCAATGCTGCTAATGCACCAGAAACATGTGGTGTTGCCATTGAGGCGCCAGAGCTAGCCATATAGCCACCACTAGAGGAGGCAGAGTAGATCCCACTGCCAGGGGCTGCCAGACACCACTCAGCAGATTTTCCACAGTGATTACTATAGTTGGCAATGGTGCCCGATGAGTTCACAGCGACAACGGCGACCCAGCCTTCTTTTAACTCTGGAAAGTGATATGGCAGACCTGCCATAATGTTAGTTTCTGCTTCACTATCGTTGCCAGCAGACCAGACAAAAACAGCATCGTCATCCG
>CAKMZF010000019.1:11976-22954 GCA_929200405.1 uncultured Gammaproteobacteria bacterium
TATTGGTGAGACAATTGCGCTACCGCCACCACCTCCACCACAGCCAGATAGCAGTATCATGGCGAGTAGCGCTATCGGCGTTAGTTGTTTTCCAGTTGTTGAGATGATCATAAGCGGCTCCGCAATAATTATTTTTTGAAATCAGTGCTGTTAAATCAGCGCTGACTTAATACAAATAATTTAAGGTAATGAATTTCGCTTAGATAGTTACTGGAAAGTTAAAAATAAAATGATAAAAATTTACTTTTTAAGATTTGAGAGATTTATTTAAATTACTGGTGATCGGCATAAAAATATTTTGTAAATATGCGGATTAAATAGATGTATTGGAAATAAAATTACCCGTTCGACATCGGAGATTTAAAGGGTTACTTTCTTGTAACTTGTATTTGCTTGATGTGATTAGGTATGAAAAATAATTGTTTCATTTGTTGTTTTTATAAGATCAATCTTCTTGGAAAGAAAATATAGTTTTATTGCTACATTTTTTGTGAAAAATCTAACCTAGCTAGCTAAAAATCGGATAGAACTAATTGGTTCTGTTTTATCGCTGCTTTAGATGCAAGGTGTTAGTGTGAGATTTGATAAATTGTAAAATTATTTTGCACATAGATTTTGTAGCAATTGGCTGATATTGAACTGCAATACATGCTGACATTAATGAAGCTATTGGTAACCCAGTATGCCAAACCATTTGCTGTTAAACAGCGCAAAGTTGCTTTTAAAAACTGTTCTGTAAGCTGTTGCTGATGTTCAAAGCCTTGGTGAAAGGGTGGGTTGCAGAGAATTAATTCAAATTGATTGTTGATGATATCAGCTATATAGCTGGGCACGACAGCTCCTGACACCTGTTGTTCAGCAAAATTCTTATGGCAGATAGCTAGTGCCGTAGCATTATTATCAGTCGCGGTGACATGTTTTGCTGATTTTTCTGCTGCAAATAGACTTAATACGCCACTACCGCAACCAAGATCTAATACAGTCTTATCGGAGATAAGCTCAGTATGTGCTTCTAGGTATCCTAACAAAACTTCGCTTCCGGGATCTAGTTGGGCCTTTGAAAATACGCCTGCTTTACTAAAGTAGGATTTTGTTAAAAAAGCGGTATCTACAGAGATATGCTGATGATATTCGGTTGTATTTTGCAATTGTCTAGGGGATTTGCAGTGTAGCAAGTAGTCATTACTGAACTTTTTTATGGCGACTTGTTGATAGATTTTTTGTGCTGCTTTTTGCAGACTTTTAATACCTTCTTTTTTTTGACCGGCAATAGTTAGCGTAGCATTGTCGGCTAATAAATGAGTTGCTGAGGCTAAGATGTGTGTATTAATCGGTTTTTCTTTGGCGATTCGATAATAAACCTGCTCAAATTTTTGTGGGGTAAGCATTGAGAAGTCAAAATCATTGAAGCTGATTCTCGCATCCAACTGACTGTCACCAGTGAGGCGGTTGCTGTTGATAATATCAGTGGTTGGGATTTGTTGTAATGCCAAGGGGTCATGGCTTTCGGCGAGTATCCAAAGTATGTTATCGTCATTACTATACTGCCTATGCGTTAGCAAAAAAGATAGGGCGGAATCAGACATTTGGCTGGTCATTTGGTAAAGTTGATGTTGAGGATGGTGTATTGTCTTGAGTAAACAACGCGACTTCTTCGACAGTAAGCGGTCTATATTCGCCAACAGGAAAGTCGTTTTCTAAGCACAGTTCTCCTATTTTATAGCGGTGTAATTCTATGACTTCACAGTCAAGCGCATGGAACATGCGCTTGACTTGATGATGGCGGCCTTCTTGTATACAAATATTGGCTTCGTGATCGGATAGAGGCTCTAATGTTGCTGGCGATGCTCTGAGTTTCTCTTTTGTCAGGTAAATACCTTGTAGGCATTTTTCGATGGCATTTTCCGGTAAAGTTCCTTCAAAGTCAGCATAATAATATTTGTTGCATTTATGGTTAGGATGGCTAATTCTGTGATTCCAATTGCCATCATCAGTTACTAACAGTAGTCCTGTGGTATCAATGTCTAAACGACCCACACATTGTAAATCTTGAAAGCGCGGTTCGGCCTCAAACTCATCAATTACCGTGGGATAGCGTCGATCTTTATTGGCACAGACCAAGCCTTTGGGTTTATGGTACAGAAAGTAGCGAGGTGCTGGCGCAGCTATTATTTCTCCATCAAAGATGATGGTGTCCACAGAGGACACTGATAGGCTTGCCGATTTTGTAATTTCGCCATTAACGGTGACTAATTTGTCTCGCAATATCTTATGAATAACTTTTCTAGAAATCCCTGTCGATTGGCTAAGATAGCGATCTAAGCGAAATTGTTGGGTATCGTTTTGTTTTTTAGCCATTACTTGAAAAATCTCCCCACCAGTGTTGGCAAAGGCTTAAGCCAACTACTGCTGCTGTTTCGGTTCGTAATACGCGCTCGCTAAGATGTAGCGGTTGAAAACCAGATGCGATAGCGGCGCTTTCTTCTGCTTCACTAAAGCCACCAATAGGGCCAACTAGTAGTGCAGCAGATGTTGCTGAGTTGGGTAACTCTTTGCTTTGCTGGTCTAAGCTAAACAGAATTTTGCAATCTACATTGACCTGCTGCAGAGCCTGTTCAAGAGAGGTGATAGGGTGCAATAATGGTATCTGGCTTCTATAGGCTTGCTCACAGGCATGGATAATGACTTTTTGCCAGTGCTGCCACTTCTTGTCGGTATTTTTGGCAGGATCACTATGCTGGGTAGTAACCGGTATAATTTCGGTTACTCCCAGTTCGGTGGATTTTTGTATCGCATAGTCCATTCTATCGGCTTTACTTAGAGATTGAATCAAGATCGTTTTTAATGGCGATTCGTTATCCATCGGGATAGATGTGTTGGTTTCTGCCACGGCATTGCGCCTATTGATTTCTAATAGGGTTGCGTTGAAATCCTGACCTGAGCCATCAAAGAGAATAATACTATCACCAACTTTTTTTCGCAGAACCACGACGGTGTGCTGAAAGGCAAAATCTGACAAGGTAAGCTTTGCATTGGTTTGTAGCGGTTCTGGGTGATAAATACGGGGAATTCTCATGGCTCCTCAAAGTAGCATATCGCGTTATAATAATGATACAGATTTATAAAAGGACATGATACACGATGAAGATAGCCTCATGGAATGTAAACTCGCTAAGAGTACGTCAATCACAAGTAGAAAACTGGCTTTTAGACCAGCGCCCTGATGTTTTGGTGTTGCAAGAAATTAAAATGACCGATGATCTATTCCCAGAAGATATCTATGCGGAGCTGGGTTATCAAGCGCTATGGTCTGGTCAAAAGACCTATAACGGGGTAGCTATATTGGTACAGGATGGGCTAATGATTGACAGTGATGTGATCAAAGCAATTCCTGGGTTTGAAGATCCCCAGCAACGGGTGTTGGCGGCAACGGTTGATGGTGTGAGAATTGTCGATCTTTATGTTCCGAATGGCTCAGAAGTTGGCAGTGAGAAGTATCAATATAAACTAGACTGGTTTGCGGCTTTACAGGAATGGATAGCAGAGGAGCGTAATCGCCATGAAAAAATGGTGATTCTTGGTGACTTTAATATTGCACCAGCGGATGCAGATGTGCATAACCCCAAACGTTGGCAAGGCAAGATATTATGTTCTGATTTGGAGCGTCAAGCACTAGAAAAACTCTTGTCTCTAGGGTTTGTAGATACTTTTCGCAAGTTCAATACCGAAGGCGGGCAATATAGTTGGTGGGATTATCGTAGTGGCGGTTTTGCCAGAAATCAGGGCTTACGCATAGACCTCATTTTAAGCTCTCTAGCTATGGAGGGAGTGGCTCAAGACAGTTGGATAGATACGGAGCCCAGAGGCTGGGAGCAGCCCTCAGATCATGCGCCAGTCATTGCTGAATATTTATAGTATGTGAGGCGAAGCAACTATATAAATGAGTGATTACTCACAGTTGCTTGCCGATATCGGTTAGGTGTTTTAACCACATTGGCCGCGATGACGTAGCGCGTGATCCATTAATGTCATCGCCAGCATGGCTTCAGCAATAGGCGTGGCGCGGATTCCCACACAGGGATCATGTCGGCCTTTGGTCACTACTTCAACTTCATTACCGTGAATGTCTAAGCTTTTGCCGGGTATATGCATGCTACTAGTAGGCTTAAGCGCAATGGTGGCAACAATATTTTGACCGGAAGATATGCCACCTAAGATGCCGCCAGCATGATTAGACAAAAAGCCGGTTTTATCCATTTCATCTCGATTCCCTGCGCCGAGCTGGCCTGCCACTGCCATGCCATCACCAATTTCAACACCTTTTACTGCATTTATCGACATTAGCGCTTTGGCTATGTCGGCATCTAGGCGATCAAATATAGGTTCTCCCAAGCCTGCGGGGGCGTTGGTAGCAACCACTCGGACAGCTGCTCCTACAGAGCCGTGTTCTGCTCTAAGCTCATGCAAATACTTTTCTAACTCTTTTTCTTGGGCGTTGTTGGGCCAAAAGAAAGCATTCTGTTCGATGTGTGCTTTGTGAAAAGCAGTGGGTTTTTTCTCGCCCATTTGGCAGAGATAGCCATAGATTTCCATATCAAATTGCTGCTTTAGCCATTTCTTGGCAATGGCGCCAGCCGCTACCCGCATTGCGGTTTCTCTAGCAGAGCTTCGGCCGCCACCGCGATAATCACGCAGGCCGTATTTGTGTTGATAGGTGAAATCGGCATGGCCTGGTCGATATTGTTGGGCAATATTGCCATAATCTTTAGAGCGCTGATCGGTGTTTTCTATGACAAGTCCAATTGGTGTTCCGGTGGTTTTGCCTTCAAATACTCCGGATAAAATCTTAACTTCATCGGCTTCTTTGCGCTGTGTCTCATTTTTATTTTTACCGGGTTTTCTGCGGTTCAAGTCTGGCTGTAAATCGGCCTCTGAAAGTTCCATACCAGGAGGACAGCCATCTATAATAGCACCAAGCGCTAAGCCATGACTTTCGCCAAAACTGGTAACGGTGAAAAGTGTGCCTATAGTGTTGCCTGCCATGTATTTTGCCCTTGAAATGCGTTAGTTGATTGCGGTAAGTATCTCAGCTGCGGTTATGGTGATAGCGCCGAATTCTGCTGTGGTAAGTATAGCAGGATGTTGCTGCTCTGGGAGTAGCTCGCCGGAGATGATTAGCTTTAGTTTGGGGTTATTGAGCCAAGTCGTTGGAATCTTGCTTATATCCAGTGGACTACGATGGGTATTGGAAATTAATATAATCGACTCCGAACCAGCCAAAAGCTGTGATGTTATCGAGTTTTTCACTCGTTCTTTTGCTAACTGGTCTTCGGTAACGATATAAATCTGAGTTAGTGCATCAGAGCTTTGTAAGTGTATTTTCACTAAGCAAAACGGCTGCTCAGAATCATCGAATAACCGGGTAGATAACAATGCTTGATTTTGTGTGCTCGAATGATTGTTTGAAATATTATTGATTTCGGCGCAGCCTTTGCTGGCAATTATTTCATCGGCTATTGGCGTGTAGACCTGCAAGGTGGGTATTGCCTGTCGCAGTGCTTTGGTGCCACCAATAATTTTGTGTTTGGTTGTGGGTAGTAGCAAATCTTGCGCGGTTGTACCTTGTGTTTGCAGCAGAGGTAGTAGCGTATAGTTGGCAGTTGCCTGACCAAAATAAGGTTTATCTCCCGAGCCTATAATCACGGTTTTGTTTTCTTTGGGAGGTTGAAATATCGCGATCAAGCTGTGGCGTACATCCAAAACTTTGAGGCTGGGAGGGGCGTCAAATAGTTGAGGTAACGGTAGGTAAGAGAGTAGTAGTACAGACAACGCAGCTAGATTCCACTTCCATTTCCGGAGCTTATATGCCAAAGCGATTGTCAAGACGGGGCTGAGTAGTAAAAAATAGCTATGGGGTTTTACAATGGGCACAAAGCTTGAGAGACCAAGCAGTTTGAGATTAGCTAACTGGTCAATCCATACCCAAAGGCTGTCTAGACTCATAAACGCGAAATTGATGAGTGTTTCTGCAAAAGGCAGTTTCAGAGCGAGGAGTAAATTACCAATAAGAACTAGGGGTACCACAACCAAGCTAGCCCAAGGGATAGCAATGAGGTTTGCTAGGACGCTGACAATAGATAGCCCCGCAAAATAATAAATGGTTAGTAACGACATGCCCGCGGTTAAACTTAATTGCAACCAGAAAACATCTGAAATAGCAAATGACTGGAATGACAGCTGCTGTTGCTGCTGAATTTTTATGTAGCTGATAATTAAAGCCGTGGCGTAATAAGATAGCCAAAATCCAGCACTCATAACTGCCAGAGGCTCAAAGAATAGGTTTACTAATAGCGCAGTGGCAAAAATATCTGCGGAACGAGTTAACTTGGCTGTTGAAAATGCCCAAGCAAATAGCAGCAACATTGAAAGCGCTCGAGCTGTAGGGATAGTGAATCCAGCAAGAAGTGCATAAATAAATGCAGGGAATAAAGCAAAAACTATCGCCACTAAGGGGGCAGGTACTATGGCACAAAGTCTAGCACTTCTGCGCCAAAGAAACAGCATTAGTAAACCCGCTGCACCAGCGACAAGACCAATATGCAGCCCCGAAATAGCGAGTAGGTGTGAGGTGCCGGTGGCCTGTAATGCTTGGCGTTGATCTTCTGTGATCTCCGAGCGATCTCCTAAAGCAAGGCCAAGGAATAAACTATATTGCGGATGTTGTGAAAAATGTTGCCGCAATTGACCACGCAAACTATCTCGCCATTGGTTAACTACGCAGCATTTTGCACTCGCTATTTTGGTCATGGTGCTGGCGCTGCTAATATATGCTGTGAGATGAATACCTCGTGATCTTAAGTATTCTGCGTAATCAAATGTGCCGGGGTTCTTTAGCCCAGTTGCTGGCTTTATGATTGTGGTGATAGCTAGTAAGTCTCCAGCATGAACGATAAGATTACTACTAAAATAATCGCTGATTAGGATTTTTTTACCAATTAGTTTAGTGGCGATATCATTTGCCACCGAGTTGCTTTCTACACTGGCTATTTGCAGTACAAAGCGTTGTCGTTGTTGATTTTGCTCTGGCAATGAAATTACACTTCCAGTAATAGCAATAGCTGTTGTCGGGGCATTCACAGGTGATGAAATATGATAATGATAACCAAACCATAAGTACCCAACACCAGAAAATAGTAGGGATAGCAGCAAGGAGCGTAGTGAAATCAAGTAGAAGCTAAGCGTAACTGCTAGAGCCAATAAAGGCAGGGTATAGCGATGTGAGAGCCAGCCGGATTGTAATTGACTTTGTGCGACCAGCATACCAAGCAACATGCTGATGGCGAGCATTATCGGCCAACTCATCCGCTGTTGATAAAACCTTTGCAAATGAATCATATAAGTAAAGACAAAGATATAGGGCAATAGCTAGAGTTCATAATTCGCGTTTTTTTCCGGTGCTATAGGCAGCGACGCCGTGTAGAGTGTTATAATTAAACCACACTTCTAATTGATTTTCCTTATACCAGTTTTGAAATGAAAAAAACTTTTAAAAAATGGGCTCCCACTAAGGAGCGTATGCAGCAAGGCTGGTTGTATCGTTGGTTCGGAAATCGCTTAAATCACCCCTCACTATGGGCATTTAATAGACGCTCAGTTGTTTTGGCTGTGAGTTTTGGTGTGTTTAGCGCTTTTATGCCCATTCCAGCGCAGATGCCGTTAGCTGCAGTGTTGGCCTATATCTGTAGGGTTAATGTTCCCATTGCAATTGCTTCGGTGTGGGTCAGTAATCCATTTACGACCATCCCCATGTTTTATGCGGCTTATAGAGTCGGCACGTTATCATATACTTTAGCAGGGTCAGAGCCTGAGCATATCCTAGGGATAGTAGATATTGGCTATTTGCTAGGTTGTATTTTTCACCCCATGAGCTGTCATGTCGATGCGGGTTTTACCGATGTTATAGGACCCTTTTTAGTGGGTTTGATACTGACGGGCATTATAGCCTCTATTGCTACGTATTATATTTTGAATTACATTTGGCTTAGGCAGTCTAAATCGGCTTGGTTTCAGCGCAAAATGAAGCGCGGTATTGCCGCAGCTAAGCAAAAGCTTCATAAAGATGAAGCTGACAAAGAGTAGTCGGCTAGGCTATTAGTATAGATTGCATAGCATCTTAGCCTAGCTCACCAACTAAATTTTCTGCGAAAATTTTCTTAATCTCAGATAGATCAGAGCTTATTTGGTAGAGGTAGTAAGCTTTTGCTACAGCTGCTTCATAAGTCATCGTTTCCGCGCTAATGCAACCATTATCAAGTAGCGCATTGCTTGCAGCATAATGACCAAGTTTTAGTCCACCAGCAACGGCTTGGCTGATTGCTATAGTCAATAAATTTTGTTGGTTTCGTAGTTGTAGATCTTTAAAGAAATCTTTGAAATCAGGAACCGTGCCACTACCATAAACGCGTAGAAATAAAACATCCATCGGTAGAGTGATGTGCTTTCTAAGTAATGCTTCATTGGTCACTGGAGTAAAAGTGATAGTATCCACAGTAAGAGGCTTCAGTGTTCTGTTAGCAGAGTAGGTGCTATTTTTGTTGTCTTTATTTCTGAGGAATGCTGCGTCTCCATTGGGAGTATGAAAGGCATCATCTATATCACTATTTATTTTGCTAACCCTAGCACCGTGCATTATCTTATTTGCAAAGACCACCCAAACTCCCTGGGTCTTTTCTGTGCTAGCATTAAACGCTTGGACAATGTTTGCCCAACCATCGCTAGGATTGGCTTCGGTGTGGTCATGAATAGAGCGCATAGAGCCAGTGATGAATATTGGCACGGGAAATGTGTTGAGTATAAAGCTTAAAAAAGCTGCCGTAAAAGCAAGGGTATCGGTGCCATGAAGCAATATAATGCTGTCGTGCTTATCGGAGTGATATTTTTGTCGGATAAAATCCAGTATTTTCTGCCATGTATCGACAGAAACCAATGCGCTATCAATTAAGGGAGTGATGCTGACACAATCAAAATCTCGATCTTGCAAATCAGGATGCAATCGCAGAGAATCTGGTAGTCCTTCATCAGCAACTTGACCATGCTCGGAGTCAACCATACCGATGGTGCCGCCAGTATATAAAATTAATGGGATTTTTGACATAAAGATAGTGCTTAATTAACAGAGGGGTGTTTGGATTTTAGGGTGCTAACAAAAAACGCTCCCGAAGGAGCGCTTTTTGTTCGAGGAGAAATTATCTAAATGAGTAGCCAGCATTTAAATAAAATACCACAGGATTTACGTTGGCTTCAGCGAAGGCATCCGAAGCAGATATGCCTGCTACAGGATGTGTAATAGTTTGATTTGGAAACGTCATATCGGTTTCTAGTTTCACATAACTGACAGAGCCGCCGATAGAGTATCTTTCATTGACTTGATAATTCCCACCAACAGAAATAACAGGAGCGATTTTAGAGTCGACATCAACCTCTGTACCTAAGTCAGCTATGATAGCTGGGTGAGTAATTTCACCCTTGAACATTACATAGGCAAGGCCGCCACCAATGAACGGTCTAAATTTTTGATCTGGGGTGCCAAAAACATACTTTGCTTTGAGTTCAGGAGAAATTTGCTCAACCTCTCCAATAACTGTGCCAGCTGAAAGACCATGGGTGGACTTTTTAGAAACCACATCAAATTTCGGTGGTAGTCCAAGTTGCACCCCAACAGCAATATTATCGGTAACAAAGTAGTCATACCCCAAGCCAAGTGTATTGGTGGAATCAACAGTTGCTGAACTTCCTGTTGCTCCGCTTGTTCCATTAAATGTAGCCATGATATCCGATTCATCATTAGCAGGGTTAAAGTGTAAAATACCGCCGTTAATGACATGGGTGCCTGCGGTGTTTGCGAGCGCAGCCGTTGAGCTGAGTAAAACTGCGGTGGCTAAAATTATCTTTTTCATGTTCTTCCTTTGGGGTTGTTATATCTATGTAAACTATACAGTGCCAAGATTAAAAACTCTTGCTGTTAATGTCAAGTTAAACTTGCAAAGTGTCTGGTGACAATTTCAATTATTATAATGTATATCTGCTAGCACTAGAAGGTGGCAAAATCAAATGAGTCGGTATAAATTTTTTCGACCGCTAAGCCTTTTTCCGTGAAAGATTGTTTGCCCGCATCAATCATTGCTGGCGGGCCACATAGGTAGGCTTCAAAATTGCTGAGGTCAACAAAGTCATTGCAGACAGTATCGTGCACCCAGCCGGTTTTTCCTTGCCATTCATCCTCGTCTGCTGGTTCAGATAACACTGGGGTGTAATGAATGTTAGGTTGTGACTCTGCCCATGATTGAGCAAGGGCGTGTTGATATAAATCTTTTTTGGCTCTTGCTCCCCAGTAAATATGGATCATGCGATTGTCTTGCTGAAAAAGTAAATCTTCAACAATGGCTTTTATAGGAGCAAATCCTGTGCCACCACCCATCAAGATAAGTGGTGCTGGGCTTTCAGTGCTATCAATATTCTCAGCCGACCTAACAAAGAAAGTTCCTAATGGTCCCTGTGCTCTAAGTATGGCTTTTTCCTTTAGGCTTTCAAAAACTTGAGTTGTGAAATGACCATTGTCGACTTTACGAATATGTAGCTGCAGCTCGCCTGTTGATTGACAGAAGTAAGGTGCATTGGCAATAGAGAAGCTACGCTTTCGGCCATCCCTGAGTATTATGTCTATATATTGACCAGCGATATAACTGAAGCTTTGATTTGGCGGTAAACTTAACGTCATTTCCATTACATCATCTGCAAGCAAGTTAAGTTTCTTTATTCGGCAAGGAAAAGTAGTGATCTCTGGTACTGAGCTAGATGAGTTGCTTTGTATGGGGTTTGCTTCAATGACTAAGTTGCTATCAGCAACCGCCTGACACAGTAAGATTTTACCTGCATCAATTTCTTGATCGCTGATTCCTGATGGTTGTCCGCTAAGGTA
>CAKMZF010000019.1:23054-26551 GCA_929200405.1 uncultured Gammaproteobacteria bacterium
ATAGGTTCGCCCCATTCGCGATTTGTTTCACCAGTCCACTTATTGGTTGCATCCATGCCCATCTTTGAGCCTAGGCCTGCCACAGGTGAAGCGAAGTCCAAATAATCAATGGGTGTATGTTCAATTAAGGTAGTATCTCTGGCGGGGTCCATTCTAGTGGTAATCGCCCAAATAACATCTTCCCAATTTCTGGTATCTATATCATCGTCGACCACTATGACAAATTTTGTATACATGAACTGTCGCAAAAACGACCACACTCCCATCATCACCCGCTTGGCGTGACCGGGGTATTGTTTCTTCATACTCACAACAGCCATCCGATAAGAGCAGCCTTCAGGTGGCAGGTAGAAATCGACAATTTCAGGAAATTGCTTCTTTAGGATTGGTACAAAAACCTCGTTTAAAGCAACGCCTAATATTGCAGGTTCATCTGGCGGCCTGCCAGTGTAAGTGCTGTGGTATATTGGGTTTTTACGGTGGGTTATTCGCTCAATAGTAAATACTGGAAAAGTTTCTACTTCGTTATAATAGCCGGTATGATCTCCAAAAGGCCCTTCTTGCGCCATTTCCTCTGGATAGATAAAACCCTCTAATATGATCTCAGCAGTTGCCGGCACCTGTAAATCAGAAAGCAAGGCATCAGCGACTTGAGTTTTTGCGCCACGCAGTAAGCCAGCAAAAGCATATTCGCTTAAGGTGTCTGGTACGGGCGTGACGGCGCCTAGGGTAGTGCAGGTGTCTGCACCGAGTGCAACAGCAACAGGAAAAGGTTCGTTTGGATGCTTTTGTTGCCACTCTCTAAGGTCTAAAGCGCCACCACGATGCGCGAGCCAGCGCATGATGACTTTATTTTTACCAATAACTTGTTGGCGATAAATGCCAAGATTTTGACGTCTTTTCTCAGGCCCTCTGGTGATTACCAATCCCCAAGTGATTAATGGTCCCGCGTCTCCTGGCCAACAGGTTTGAATCGGCCAGTCTGCTAAGTTTATTTCCTCTCCCTCTAAAATCACTTCCTGACAGGGCGCTTTGCTAACAGTTTTAACACCCATATCCAATACTTTACGAAAGGTAGGGAGCTGGCTAAATGCATCTTTAAAGCCCTCAGGTGGACTGGGTTCTTTTAAATAAGCCAATAAAGTACCGATATCTCGTAAC
Source organism: uncultured Gammaproteobacteria bacterium (assembly GCA_929200405.1). Taxonomy (GTDB): domain Bacteria; phylum Pseudomonadota; class Gammaproteobacteria; order Cardiobacteriales; family CAKMZF01; genus CAKMZF01. Next base: position 24,216 of record CAKMZF010000019.1, read on the forward strand.
GAGTCCACAGATTCTGCACCCATGCCCATAGCAACACGTTTAGGCGTGCCAAATAAATTGGTCAGCACCGGCATGTTGAACCCGGTTGGATTTTCAAACAAAATTGCAGGGCCTTTTTGCTTTAGCATTCGGTCGCTAAACTCGGTCATTTCTAGGTTAGGATCTACGGCCTCAGTTACCCGTATTAACTCACCTTCGGCTTCAAGTTTGTTTAAAAAATCACGTAGATCTTTAGTCATATTTGCCTTGTTAATACTTGTGTCAATAAATAAGCGAGATTAGTCTTCCATAGCCAACAAGAGCTGCTCGTGAAAAATGCCGTTGGTTGCAACAATCGAGTCAGTTTTGTCGCCTAAAGGCTTTCCATAGCGGTCGGTAATTTTACCGCCTGCTTCCGTGACAATCACGCTTAACGCTGCGATATCTAAGATGTTGAGTTCTGTCTCAACGATCATATCTATTTTGCCACTTGCTAAGAGATGATAATGAAAGAAATCTCCATAACCTCTGACGCGGTGGCAATTTTGTACCACATTTTTTAAACCATTCGGTAAATTTCCAAGCAGTGTTTGAACATTGCCAAAAGAGAGAGTAGCGCCTTGCAGTCGGTCAATATTACTGACATTTATTTTGGTGTTATTTAACTCAGCGCCTTGTCCTTTAACAGCCGTGGTAAGCTCATCAAAAGATGGTGCGTTAGATACGCCAAGTACAAAATCATCGCCGTGCCGTAAAGCAATTTGCGTAGAAAACATTGGGTAGCCACGAACAAAGCTTTTGGTGCCATCAATGGGATCAATATACCAAACAAATTCGGCATCTATGTTTTCTTGGCCAAGCTCCTCACCAAAAAAACCGTGGTCTGGAAATGCGGATTGCAATGTTTCTCTGATAATCGTTTCGCACTCAATATCAGCTTGGGTGACTGGTGAGCTGTCTTTTTTGGTCTCTACAGTGAACTGTTGCTGATAATATGTATTGATGATGCTTTCAGCCAATTTTGCGGCCTTGACGGCTGATGGTAGAAATTGAGAATAATCAGTTGAAGTGTCCATGAAATAAGTGTCCTTGCCCTAGGAAATAAAAGTTCTCATATATAATTATATTTATAATACTGGGTTTGTAGTTGTTTTTGTATTGCCTGCCCAAATATAGGGGAGTAAGCTTACACTATATTTGCAATCTTGTGATTCACCTCTTAGTGAATATTTCTATAAGATTGCAGACCTAAAAAGGGAATATTATGAACGCAACCACAGATCCACAAATAGAGACAGATGCGCCGTTGGTTTTCACAGAAGCCGCTGCTGTTAAAGTAAAAGGGCTCATAGACGATGAGGGTAATGACAACTTAAAGCTGAGAGTTTATATCAGCGGTGGCGGTTGTTCGGGCTTTCAATATGGTTTTACTTTTGACGAAAATATTGAAGACGGAGACACCACAGTGGAGAAAGAGGGTGTCATGTTGTTAGTCGACCCTATGAGCTTTCAATATTTACAAGGCGCTGAAATAGACTACAAAAATGATTTAAATGGCGAGCAATTTGTTATTCGCAACCCTAATGCCACTACAACTTGTGGTTGCGGCTCGTCCTTCTCCGCTTAAAATAGTTTAGCTTAGAGATGAAGCATCTATGAACTAAGCTTTGCGTTTTGGGTTAATCCGGTTTTTAATCTATATCGGTAAAGTTGGCAGCGAAGATCATCACAGTTACGGCACCTCGGCTGCCGTGTGACTGTATGCTGCTGCCCATACTGCCAAAGCGCTTGTCAAGCAAAACATTTCTATTGCCACGTTTTGGATCATAGGCATCAATGATTAGTGAGGCAACTAAGGTGTCTGGGTCATAAACTCCAAAAACAACATTTTCGATGATGGGTTTTTCGAATTTTCCATAGCGATCGGTGCGTATTTCTGGTGTTGATTTATCACTGCCAATATGGCCTGTCAACTGAGTAGAGCTGATATCTATGCTGTGATCCGCGGAGGCGCGATCCAATCCTTTCTTACGCTTAACTCTAGATATTGGCTGCGTTTTGGAAAGCTGAGAAATAGCCGACTCAATAGCAGAGGTATTACCATCGGGGGCAAACAACACGGCTTGTTTGCTTAGAATAGAGCCTTTTGGTGAAGCTGACGGGTTTTGCCAATACTTTTTAACAGCAGCTAATAGTGGTATTAATACTTCCTCGGCATAATATGGCGGGTTGATGCGGACGAAATTAACACCGATAAACAATTTATCTCGGTAGTTTTGTATGGTCTCGGCGCTAAGTGGCTTAAAAGGCATAGATGATCTTTGAGCCTGAGCCTGAGCCTGAGCCTGAGCCTGAGC
>CAKMZF010000020.1 GCA_929200405.1 uncultured Gammaproteobacteria bacterium
ATCTAATATATCTAATATTTTTACCGAATGAATATTATTGTAGACTTATGATTTTATAACCATAAAAAGGGATAGAATGACATTAGCATTATTAGGTATAGGAATCATTTTCGGTGCACTAGCAATGTTTGCATGGTGCTGGTTCTTTGACTGCTGCACCACCAACACCTCAAACAGCGATAGTGATAAGACAAGTAGTAACAACCCGACAGAACCAACTACGGAAAAATCATCGAATTCATTTCAAGATTCTACAGACAACTTAGCTAACGAACATAAATCCAATGAATCCAATTCAACGCGCTCAAATATAAGCGTACCTGATACTAATTCAGTTAAACAGGCATCGATCACTGAACCTTCGGATATGCAGATTAAATTACAAAATAATGCAAAGTTAGAGAAAAATGACAACCCAGAAAATAACGGAAAAATAGTTGCTGATATCGATGAGTTAAAAGACAACCTACCTATAGCAGCCACATCAGCTGATGACTTAAAAAAGATTAAAGGAATTGGTCCGGTGTTAGAAAAAATGCTTAATGACTTGGGAATAACGACTTTTAGACAAGTTGCTTTATTAAACAACAGACAGGCACAAGAAGTAGCTATTGCAATCAAAACTTTCCCAGATAGAATGCATCGTGATAATTGGCTGCCACAAGCAGCTGAATTGCATTTAGAAAAGTATAAAGAAAAAGTAAAGTAAGTAATGGCTGCTAGGTTAATTGAAGTACACCCACAAAACCCTCAACAACGATTGATAAATCAATGCATAACGGAACTCAATGGTGGTGGAGTAATTGCCTACCCCACAGATTCAAGTTATGCGCTGGGTTGTTTGCTAGACAATAAATCTGGCATTGACCGAATAGCCAATATCCGCAAGCTTGATGCGCAGCATAATTATACTTTGCTGTGTAGCGATTTAAACGAAATCTCAACCTATGCACGGGTCGATAACTGGCAGTTTCGCTTATTAAAAAGTGCCACACCCGGTCCTTTTACTTTTATATTGAAAGCTAGCAGTGAGGCGCCAAGACGAACTCAAAACACTAAAAAGAAAACTATTGGTGTTCGAATACCTAACCACCCCGTCACTCATCAGCTATTGGCGAACTTAGATGCCCCTCTACTGAGTGCAACACTCATTTTGCCAAATGAGGCACTGCCAATATCAGAACCCGATACTATTTTAGGCAATATTGGCCATCAGTTAGATATGATTATTGATGCTGGTGCTTGCACACTAGAGCCAACAACCGTGGTGGATATCTCTGGAGATGAGCCAGTGATTCTGCGCCAAGGTCTAGGCGATTTTAGCCCCTACATGGCTGTTTAACTGCTTCTATACTTGAGACTTTACAACGCGATTTTAGTTATCAAACACTCCCGTAGATAAATAGCGATCCCCGCGATCGCAGACAATACTAACCACTATTGCCTCAGGATTTTCAGTTGCAATTTGCAAGGCAACATTCATAGCGCCACCAGAGGAAACACCAGCAAAAATGCCTTCCTGAGCTGCCATATCTCTGGTTGTCTGCTCTGCATCTGCTTGACTGACAAAACGAATCTCATCAATATTTTTGTCAGTATATATTTCTGGTAAATATTGTTCCGGCCATCGACGAATTCCCGGTATTGAGTCTTCCCCTTTAGGTTGAACTCCTATTATTTGAATAGCAGAATTTTGAGCTTTCAAATACTCAGAAGCTCCTGTGATAGTTCCCGTTGTCCCCATACTACTGACAAAATGGGTAATGTTACCCTGTGTCTGCTGCCAAAGCTCTGGCCCAGTTGTGGCAATATGCGCTTTAGGATTATCAAAATTTGCAAATTGATTTAATACTTTCCCTTTACCATCTGCTTGCATCTTAATTGCCAAATCTCTAGCACCTTCCATACCCTGCTCTTGGGTCACCAATATCAGTTCTGCAGCATACGCTTTCATTGATGCTCTGCGTTCAACACTCAGGTTATCAGGCATAATCAATACCATATTATAACCCTTTATTGCTGCAACCATTGCCAATGCTATACCAGTGTTGCCACTGGTTGCCTCAATCAGTGTGTCCCCAGGTTTAATTTGGCCTCGTTGCTCTGCTGCAGCTATCATATTATACGCTGGTCGATCTTTAACCGAACCCGCTGGATTATTGCCTTCTAGTTTAGCCAACACTAATCCATGCTGAGCTGGCACCATTCGTTGTAACCTCACCAATGGCGTATTACCGATGGTAGACTCAATAGTTGGAAAAATTAGACTATGATTTTCGCTTTCTGATTTCATTACCTTACCTTACGGTGCTCGTCCATCTCGGTTTAATTCTACAACAGGATTGTAGCAGTTGTTATCAATTGCAACTGTGTTAATTCTTTTTAGATAGTTGAATTTTTAGTATTTCTTTCATTACTTCACGGCTTTTTAAACCACTAGGAATGTGGATATCTATCACCCTTCTCATCAAACGCTTTAATGATTGCCTAGAGGCTCGGGCATCTAGAGGTAGTGGTATTTTCTTAATTAAATGTATTACCGCTTCACCGGTAATTGTCGGTGCCACGATTTCAGGATATTGCCCATATATGCAAAGACCTACTTCGGGATGATAGCAATAAATCTCTGCAATATTAGGCATCAAATGATTTTCAGTTTGAATATCCATAATCGCATTAAATTCAGCAACCAAACCAAGTCGCCAAAGAAATTGGTATTCAAAAAAGCGCAAATGCCATTCCAACTGCTCAGGCTCTTGCCCCAGCTTAAGCAATGTATGTTGATACAGAATGAATATTTCAGGATGACTGTCAGCTTTTGCCATCAGTTTTATAAGCAACTCATTGAGATAAGCCACGGAATAAAAGAGATTTCCAGAAATGTCTGCTTGGCTCGGCAGCTCTTCAGCCAGTGTCAAGGTAAGCAACTCAGACTTACCACTGCCTGCCAGCATTAAGAGCCTTCCTGGTTGCAATATTCCTCTAAACTTGCTTTTTGGGTTAATCGCCCCTTTGGCAATAAAACTCAAGCGACCATGTTCTTGGGTGAACGTATCGACAATTACCGAAGTATCTTGAAAACGACGACTGTGTAAAATGTAAGAAGGACTTGGGCTGTATTTCACGACGACCTAGGACTGTCACAAAAGTGGTAATTATATAGTTGAGCTACTGTTGTCATCATCTCCATAACCAAAAGCTTTTAGTGCCTGCTCATCATCTGCCCAACCACTTCTAACTCTAACCCAAGTTTCTAAGAAGATTTTTTTGCCAACAATCTGCTCCGCTTGTCGCCTTGCCTGGCTAGCCGCCAACTTTAAAGTTTGACCTCCTTTCCCAATCACAATCGCTTTTTGGCTATCTCGCTCGACCCATACCACAAGATTAATTCTAATCACATTAGGCTCTTCTAAAAATTTCTCACAAGCCACAGATAACGAATAAGGAATTTCTTTATTTAAGCGCTGAAATAGTTGCTCACGTAGCTGCTCTGCAACTAAAAATCGCATTGATGCGGTCGTAATATCATCATCGGCGTAGAAAAAAGAATTTTCGGGGAGTTTTTTGAGTACTGCTTTTCGTAACCGCTCCTGATCTGCCAGTTTCATCGCCGACACAGGATAAATATCTGCAAAGTCATACTTTTCTTGGCAGCTCTGAATATAAGGCAATAACCGCTCTTTGTTCTTAATTCTATCGATTTTATTGATAATCAACATCACAGGTCCATCAAAGTTAGCTAACCGCTCCAATGCCTTGTCGTCTTCCTCTGTCCAGCGACCTGCCTCAACCAAAAACAAAGCTACATCCACAAAGGCTAGCGACTGCTGGGCCGAGCGATTCATCATCCGGCTCAAAGCATTCTTGGTATTGATATGCAAGCCGGGAGTATCTACAAATACGGCTTGATACGAGTCTTCGGTATAAATTCCAGTAACTACATGTCTAGTCGTTTGTGGTTTAGCGGAAATAATACTGACCCGCTCACCAACTAATGCATTAAGCCAAGTCGACTTACCCATATTCGGGCGACCTATTAGACCAACATAACCGGCATAGGTATTAGTTTCAGTCATCTCATTTGCGCTCACTTTATCGCTACCATTATTTGACACCAAGATTCTCCAACATAGTAGCCGCAGCAGCCTGCTCTGCTTTGCGACGTGAGCTTCCGCTAGCTTCTACCGATTCATTTCCTTGAAAACACTTTACCGTAAATACTTGAGCATGGTCGGGGCCAACAGTAGAAATTAAGTCATAACTCGGCGGCGGTTGTTTTCGGCTTTGCCAAAACTCTTGCAGTCTAGTTTTTGGGTCTTTAAGTTGTTCTGCAGAAGGCAGATTATCAATTATCGGATTAAATAAAGCAGCTACCACACTCTCAGTAATCGTAAAATCACTATCCAGTAAAATAGCAGCAATCACTGCTTCAAAGGTATCTGCAAGTGTAGATTCACGTCGAAAACCACCACCTTTAAGCTCGCTTAGCCCCATGATTACGACTTCTGATAATCCTAAAGAGTCTCCTATTTTTGCCAGACTAGTGCCTTTAACAACACTGGCCCTAAGGCGAGTCAGTTCACCTTCACTAATCTCAGGAAAGCGCTCGTATAGTAATCTGGCGGCAACATAGCCAACCACGCTATCCCCTAGAAACTCCAAACGCTCATTGTGAGCGCCACCAGCACTCTTATGCCGCAGTGCTTGGTGTAATAAATCTAGATTGTTAAACTGATAACCGAGCAAACGCTGTAGCGTTTTAATTTGGATAGCCTTAAGCGATTTTTTTTCCGCCATTATTGCAGTACTGTACCGATATGATCACAGCTCCCTTTAAAGGTCACGCACTTTAAGTTCATCCAGATAACAGCAGCTTCGCCTAATATCCTCTTCTCGGGCACCATTCCCCAGAATCGGCTATCCAAACTATTATCACGGTTATCGCCCATCATCATATAATGCCCTTCGGGAATGGTAAATTTCTTATTATCACCTCGACTCATTTCCGGAGAAAAGAACGTCTTATGCGCGGTAAATTCGCCATCTTGCTCTATTTTCTCTTCAACCATATAACGAAAATCAGTGTCAATACTTGGCTTTTCTAGTAGTTCATACCCCTGAACTTTACCATTAATGGACAACTGTTTGTTGGCATAAACCACTTTATCACCAGGAATAGCAACCACACGCTTGATAAAGAAATTGACATCATCCCCAGGTTTTTTAAACACTGCAATATCACCTCTTTCAGGTTTTCTACCTTCAGTGAGTTGCTTTCCGGTAATCGGCATTTTCAACCCATAAGTCCATTTTTTAACGGCAATCATATCCCCTGCATACAGTGTAGGTTCCATTGATGCTGATGGAATGCGGAACGGCTCAATAATGAATGACCGTAATAACATGATCGCAATTAAGATAGGAAAAAAAGAGCCAAAGAACTCAACAATCCAAGGCTGTTGATTTTGCTTTTGCTTGCCCCAAAATATCTTGCCAATAATCCAAAACACACAAGTTAAAGCTACCGCAATCCAAAGGTAGTCTTCTAAGTTTAAATCGCCTTGTTGGTACATTTTTGCCCTTTTGCTCTCTGCAAAATTTATTTCAATTAATCGTTATTATTGTATAGCGATATTACTAAACTAATATCTACTGCTCTATTGAAGCAGCATAGCCGCAACTGGATATTAACAGTGGCTTATTACCGAAAATGAAATCTCACAATCACTATTTATCACCTGTCTTTAACACTGCTAAAAATGCCTGCTGCGGTATCTCGACACTACCCACTTGTTTCATCCGCTTTTTACCGGCTTTTTGCTTCTCAAGCAGTTTGCGTTTACGGCTAGCATCACCACCATAACATTTAGCGGTTACATCTTTACGTAATGCCTTAACCGTAGTTCTAGCAATAACATGAGCACCAATTGCGGCTTGTATCGCCACCTCAAACATTTGTCTCGGTATAAGCTCTTTCATCTTCTCAGCCAAAGCCCTGCCACGGGTATCCGCAAAATCTTTATGAACGATAATAGCCAATGCATCGACCTTATCACCGTTAATCAAAATATCTACTTTCACCATCGGCGAAGGCTCGAAATGATCAAAATCATACTCAAAAGACGCAAAACCACGAGATACCGACTTTAATCGATCAAAGAAATCTAACACAACCTCTGACATCGGCAACAAATACGTTAGCTGTACCTGCCCACCTAGAAATTGCATATTTTTTTGAATGCCACGCTTTTCAATGCAAAGCTGTATAACGTTGCCCAAATAAGCCTCAGGTACCAAAATATTGGCACGGATAATCGGCTCGCGTATTTCATGGATTTGGTTTACTGGTGGCAGTGCTTCTGGATTGTCAATAAATAACTCCTCACCACCAGTGGTCTCTACTTGATAGATCACCGTAGGTGCGGTAGTAATTAGATCAATATCATATTCGCGCTCTAAACGCTCTTGTATGATTTCCATATGCAATAGACCAAGGAAACCACAACGGAAACCAAAGCCTAGAGCTTGAGAGGTTTCTGGCTCAAAAAATAATGCTGCATCGTTTAACCGCAGCTTCTCTAAGGCTTCTCGAAGATTTTGATAGTCATCAGACTCAACAGGGAACAGCCCAGCAAAAACTCTAGGTTGTACAGGCTTAAAGCCACCTAACGGCTCTTCTGCTGGATTATTGTCTAGCGTAATCGTATCACCTACTGGCGCTCCATCAATCTCTTTAATACTAGAGATCAAAAAGCCAACTTGACCTGCATGCAAACTGCCCACATCTAATGGTTTGGGAGAGAACACACCAACTTTATCAGCTTGATGCACTCTACCGGTAGACATCACTCGAAATTTGTCTTTGCGATTGAGCGTGCCCTGCACGATTCTGATCAGTGAAACGACACCTACATAGTTGTCAAACCAGCTATCGATAATAAGCGCTTGCAGCGGTGCGTTTACATCACCCTGTGGTGGTGGTACTTCGGCCACAATCCGCTCAAGCAAGTCCTCGATACCTTGTCCGGTTTTAGCCGAACATTGCACCGCATCTGTCGCTTCTATACCAATAATTTCTTCGATCTCAGTAATAACTCTTTCTGGCTCAGCACTAGGTAAATCAATCTTGTTTAGTGCAGGAATAACCTCTAAACCCAACTCGATTGCTTGATAACAATTGGCAACACTCTGTGCTTCCACTCCCTGCGCAGCATCAACCACTAACAACGCACCTTCGCAAGCAGCTAGCGAGCGAGAAACTTCATAACTAAAATCCACATGGCCTGGGGTATCAATAAAGTTAAACTCATAAGTCTCACCATTCCTTGCCTTATAATTCAGGGTCACAGATTGTGCTTTAATCGTGATGCCACGCTCACGTTCAAGGTCCATAGAGTCCAATACCTGAGCCTGCATTTCACGGTCAGATAATGCACCACAAGTTTGTATAATGCGATCTGATAAAGTAGATTTACCATGATCAATATGAGCAATAATTGAGAAGTTACGGATATTATCCATTTATAGCACTGAGGTAGTAATAGAAAGGCGCTAGTATAGCGGATGTTGATAAAATTGCCGATGCTTGACAGCGAATTTTCTACATTTGCAGCAACTTTTTAGTATTTTATAACTCAAGCTATCAGAACTAACAACTCTGTTGGTTCATTATGTGATCCTTAGAGGTGATTAAGTACTTATATTATCGTTGCGTTATTGGTATCCCGACTTTGTTTTATCAACTCATCTCCAGTCACAATCCCTACAGATTTGCAAAGTCTGTCATACAAGACAATATTCACGGTCGCAGCTAGATTGAGGCATCCCTGCGTTGGGATATACACCACAGCATCTGCTTGATTAAGAATGCGCTGTTCTATACTGCCATCCTCAGGACCAAAAATATAATAGCCATTATCAGGGTGTGAAAACTCATGCAACGGTGTCGCTCCCACAGTTAGCTCTACACAAACAATGTGAGCATTTTCAGGAATACTGTCTAGCAGGCAATCAACACCGATTAAAGGAATATCAAGGTTAGCTTTACGTTTGTCAGTGTTAAAGCGCTCAGCTCGATCATAGCGGCTACCTGTGTATAAAACTGAACTGGCCTTGAAGCAGCCTGCAGCACGCATAATCGCGCCAACATTGGTGGGGCTTTTGGGCTTTATTAATCCAATTGCAGACTTCATCACGATAGGCTTCGGATTACTCACTGGCTTAATTCAGCCATATTGAGCTTGTCTCAATGAAACATTTTGCAAAATTACTCATCATTTTGCATTAGCTGTAATATCTCTAATAATAAGATATTATCAGGGCTGCTTTTACCCGTGAGGTAATCAATAATAATCGGATCTTGCGTTTCAATTAACTCAACAAAAGCAGCTTTATAGCTGTCATCTGCTGTTGGTAAATGATTGTATAAATAGCGCTCAAACAGAACATCAAGTTCTTTCATGCCGCGTCGGCATTGCCAACGCAGACGCTTAATTTGATGCTCGGTTAATGTCATTGAAGTCGCTTTATAAAGGCTAGCGTAGAGAGCACAGAAGTTCCCTCATGAGTTATTACTTTCTTTCTGCGATCATGCTCTTGATAGTAACAATTGCCTTAGCTGGGTTTAAACCCTTAGGGCAGGTGTTAGTACAATTCATGATAGTATGACAGCGATAAAGCTTAAACGGATCTTCTAGTTTGGCTAAGCGCTCATCAGTAGCCTCATCACGACTATCCGCAATAAAGCGATAAGCTTGTAATAATGCTGCTGGGCCTAAATAGCCATTATCTCCATTCCACCAATAGCTAGGGCAAGAAGTTGAACAGGAAGCACATAATATACACTCGTATAAGCCATCAAGCTTTTCACGGTCTTCAACACTCTGCAAACGCTCTTCAGTTTCCCCGATTGGACTATCGTTTTTAAGCCAAGGCTCTACTGAAGCGTATTGCTTATAAAAGTTAGTTAGGTCAGGCACCAAATCTTTTACAACAGGCATATGTGGTAAAGGATAAATTGCTACATCGCCTTCTATATCTTCTATTGCTGTGGTACAGGCAAGGTGATTGCCGCCGTTGATATTCATAGCGCAGGAGCCACAAATACCCTCACGACAGCTGCGTCTAAAGGTTAAAGTCGGATCAATCTCATTCTTAATCTTTAACAAAGCATCCAAGACCATTGGGCCACAGTCATCTAAGTCCAGCTGATAAGTGTCTACTCTAGGGTTTTGTCCATCATCTGGGCTCCATCTATAGACTTTTACGTTTTTTACACGCTCCGCATCCGCTGAAGCGCTGAATGTATTGCCTGCTAATATTCTGGAATTTGCGGGTAATCTAAATTCTGCCATTTTTCATTCTCTGTTTGCGGGTTAGTAAATTAGTAAACGCGTTTTTTCGGTTCGATATACTCAACTTCATCAGTCAGAGTATAAGAATGTACAGGGCGATATTCTATGCTGACATTGCCCTCGTCATCTAGGCCAGATAAGGTATGTTTCATCCATTCCTGATCATCCCTCTCTGGATAATCATCACGAGCATGCGCGCCACGGCTTTCAGTACGATTAATCGCTGATTTAATTGAAACCATCGCAGAAGCCATTAAGTTTTCCAACTCAAGCGTTTCAATAAGATCTGTATTCCAAATAAGACCGCGATCTTTAGTACCAATTTCAGACATAGAAGCAAATATCTCATCCATCTGCTCTACACCCTCTTGCATCACAGATTCCTCACGGAAAACGGCTGCATGTAGCTGCATAGTTGCCTGCATTCTGTCGCGTATTTCAGCTGTAGAATTAGCGCCATCGGCATAGCGTATCTTATCAAGATGTGCAATCGCCTTATCAATAGCCTCTACAGGTGCATTGACTTTCTTGCCTTTGGTAATAATCTCATCACACTGATTTGCCGCTGCACGGCCAAATACTACCAAATCTAACAATGAGTTAGAGCCTAAGCGGTTCGCGCCGTGTACTGATACACAGGCCGCCTCGCCAATCGCCATCAACCCCGGCACAACCGCATCTGGATCGCCATCTTTTAGGGTAACGACTTCACCTTTGTAGTTAGTGGGAATGCCGCCCATGTTATAATGTACGGTTGGAATAACCGGTATAGGGTCTTTACTCACATCAACACCAGCGAAGATTTTCGCTGACTCGGCAATACCAGGTAAACGCTTATCAATAACTTCAGGCCCTAAATGCATTAGGTTCAGGTAAATGTGATCCCCTTTTGGCCCAACACCACGGCCTTCTTTGATCTCAACAGTCATTGAGCGCGATACCACGTCTCGTGATGCCAAGTCTTTAGCACTCGGCGCATAACGCTCCATAAAGCGCTCGCCGTTGGCATTAGTAAGATAACCACCTTCACCACGAACACCTTCTGTGATTAGGCAACCTGCACCGTAAATACCAGTGGGGTGAAATTGAGTAAATTCCATATCCTGCAACGGAATACCAGCTCTTAAAGCCATACCATTGCCATCACCCGTACAGGTATGTGCAGAAGTACAAGAGAAATAACTGCGTCCGTAGCCACCAGTAGCTAGTACCACCATCTGGGCATTGAACACATGAATTTTTCCGGTGTCCATTTCTAACGCGACAACGCCTTTACAGACGCCATCTTCCATCAATAAATCAATTGCAAAAAATTCTATATAAAACTCAGCATCGTGTCTTAGTGATTGCTGATACAGCGTATGTAAAATTGCATGTCCTGTTCTATCCGCAGCAGCACATGTTCGTTGTGCAGTGCCTTCTCCAAAATTGGTGGTCATACCGCCAAATGGGCGCTGATAGATTTTCCCTTCCTCAGTACGTGAGAATGGCACACCATAGTGCTCTAGCTCAATAATCGCAGGGATCGCCTCACGACACATGTACTCGATTGCGTCTTGATCACCCAGCCAATCAGAACCCTTTACAGTGTCATACATATGCCAGCGCCAATCATCTTCTGTCATATTGCCCAGCGCCGCAGATATGCCCCCTTGGGCAGCCACAGTATGACTTCTGGTTGGAAACACCTTGGTAACACAAGCCGTTGACAACCCTTTTTGAGCCATACCAAAGGTAGCACGAAGACCTGCACCACCAGCGCCGACAACAACAACGTCGTGGTGGTGATGAACTATTTCATAGTCTGAAGTCGCTGCCATTAATGGCCTCCCAATAACATTTGTGATGATGCTGCCATAATCTTAATAACTGCAACAATTCCCATAACAGATAACATAATACAAAACAGACGCTGCGCTATCATCGCTGTGTGGTGCCAGACAGTATTGTGAATATAGTCTTCAATAACTACTTGCATACCAAGACTGGCGTGCACACCTATAGAGATGATTAATAAAATCATCATGGTGCTATTCCAAACATTGCCAAGGCGCTCAACAACAGCCTGATAATTTCCATGGTCGCCACTAAAGCTTAGTACAAAACACGCGAACCAGACGATTAATATAGCAAGGGCGATAGCGCTAACTCGCTGCCAATACCAGTGACCGTGGCCTTCCTGAGCTGAATGAGTATAAGGGTTAGATGTCATAATTTTCTCCTACTTGCGTATATTTACGCAATGATTACCCAGAACAAAATAGTCGCTACTGCCGTAGCAATTAATACGATTTTTGCGGTTTTATTAGCCTGCTCTAACGCCATGCCTTTGCCGATATCCCCAAACATATGGCGGATACCATTTAAGAAATGATAGAAAACAGCAAATGTCATTACAAACATTAGCAACACTACAAAGGGGTTATTTAGAACTTTAAGGTGATCGTGCAACTTCTCTGCACCACCTGCTACGCCAGATAACCAATAAGTTAAAGTGATAAATCCGAAAATAGCAATGTACAATCCGCTTAACCTATGGGCTATGGATAGTATCCCAGTCAAAGGTAATTTATAGACTTGTAAATGCGGCGATAGGGGTCTTTCTTGGGGCATAGTCGACTCGCTCTCTTCTATTATAATTGATGGTGGCGCTGTACTAAGGTTAATCACATTATCTTAATAGTAGCGTGATGGTATTTATCTCTAAATACCAAATTAGCATCGCGGATTTTCCGCGAAAGTGCGTAATTTTACCATTGTGTCTTATAACTACAACAACTACACCTTTTTTATCGTAACTTTTCGGCACAGGACCACACAAGCACTGTAAAAAGCGCAGTAGTAGTTATATATAACCATTTATCAAGAAACTCCTTGGCATTAGAAGTCTACACAACGACCTTTACGTTCCCAATCCCCATAACGTGTCGGCTCTAATCCCTTAGGTCCACCATGCTCTTTTTTGGGCACTGCACTCACATTATTATCATTGATTACAGCCGTGCTTTGATTTGCAATCTGACTATCAGAGCTGTGATCTACCACAAACTTTGTAGAAGCTTTATGAGACGTCTGTTTATCTTCGGGGTCATTAGTAGATTCACTACTAGGGGATGTATTTATCTTGATGTTTGTCATAAGCTCCTCATAATATCTGTCTATTGTAATCAATTTTTCTCATTCCTGTTAGAAACATAATTAGTACCTTATCTATGCAAGACATCAACACATACCCACTTTCTCTTATCGCTGTTACTGGCGATGATCGCACAGCTTTTTTACAAGGCCAATTTAGTAACAACATGGAGACTTTAACTGCCACAAAATGGGATTGGGTAGCGCTTTGCAACCCCAAAGGTAGAGCCATTGCAACCTTTCTAACATGGAGCAATAATGACACTATCTATTTATTAAGCCACTCTGATATTGCGCAGCAAGCATTGCAACATCTACAGAGATTTATTTTTAGAGCTAAGGTCTCTCTACAGATTGTAACCACGAATATCTATGCTATAGAGACCAGCGATTTAACGCCAATACAACCTCATGCAATAACAAGCAATGGAGGTAGTACAGACCTAGCTATTGGTGACAAAACCATGTGGCGTTTAACCTCTGAAGCATCGAAAAATAATAGCGACCTATTGACGCATCAGACATTTAAACAACATTGCGTAGATTTTACGCTGCCATTTATAGGGAAACAGTTGACCGAGCAGCACATTCCAAATCATATAGATTTCACTGCGCTTAATGGCATTAATTTTCAGAAAGGCTGCTATACCGGACAGGAAGTCATTGCAAGAATTCACTATCTCGGCAAGTTAAAGCAGGCTTTATTCAGCATAGAAACCGATACCGTAATTAACAATGCTGAGGACATATTTGCACCTAAAGAACGTAACAACCAGCCAGTCGGCAAAGTTCTATGGGCATACAAGGATGCAACGACACAACGCTATAAAGCATTGGTTAGTATGAAAATTGATAATATTAAGGGCGCATTAACTGCTGGTAACACAGCCAACATTCTTAATCAGATAGAAATTGAGCGCTGTTTTAGTGAATAGCGCTACAAAAATATAGCAGACTACGAAATGGCAGAAAGTTCAGCCAAATGATTTTAAGATAAGTTGATATCAACCGTATATTTCTTGATTAACTTCTGCGCTTCTATGCACTTTTCACCATCACCGGTTTGAAAAACTTTTTTAAGCAGTACATTTGCCACAATAACATTACCACTATTAAGCATGTACTCAGCAAGCTCCAGTCGAGTCTCATTAACATAGCCAATATCCTGAACATCAGTCAAGTTGTAAGACGCGACTTTATCTGCCATTATTTCAACAACACCTTCATTTGCTACTGCTGGTGTTTCAGCTTTTTCAGAGTTTTCTGCATTACTCGCAACATCTGCTTGCTCATAGATATCTGCAGCGCCATACTGATAGGAAAACTTACCAGCTATAGAATCTACAAATGGATCGAAATTAGCATTCGGATTGCTATCAAGCTCTGTAGGCTTTGTGATTTCGGGAGCGATAGACTCTGTTATAGTCACTTCAGGAATTATTGGAGCTTCTGTTACATCTACATCAGATTCTTTTTGATCTGACAAAACATCATCAGCTGAACTGGAAACTAGAATCTCATCCGTAACTGACCTTGCGGTCTCTTCAAGCTTCTCAGCATTATCAATAAGTAGCTCTGGCTCATTTGATATATCCTTAGAGTCGCGTTTTTCATCATCAACCTGAGTAACTTCTGTGTCAAAGCCAGCATTACCAAAATAATAATCTCGAATCGATTGTAATTGCTTATAACCAGACGAATCTACGGGATATTGATCGCTAGCGAACACATAACTTTTGTCAAAATTCTCACGGTCAGCAGCTTCACCTTGAATTTTTAGTAGACCTTTATGAGCTTCTAAAAAGCTGGGGTTATGCTCGATAATATTGGCAAACATTGTCTTGGCTTTATCCGACTCACCGGCAGCCAACGCAAAGTTTGCAAGCTGAAGTTCGGTAACCGGATCAAAGTCCTCTGTTTGTTTTGCAGAATGTGAGAAAGTTTTTACTCCACTGTGCCCAAATCTTAGCCATGCTTTATACAACCCCCAAAGTATAGCCAATAGCAGCAACAGCAGAATCAAACCCCAGAAAATCATAAAAAGCCAGCCCCAACCTGTTTGGGGCTTATCAGCAGCACCACTTTGCCTTAAATCGGTAGTGATGTCGTCATTCACATCGGCAATTGTAGCATTGCTGGATTCATCAACTATTTGATAGCCTTCAGACTCACTGAACATTGTTTCCAGCTCATTGCTGTATGGATTAACAACATTTGGATCAGGCTTAACATCATAGAAATTTTTCAAGAACACAGATTCTTGGTCTAATACTGGATTATCTTGTGCCTGAAGCGGCGCAGATATAAAACCTGAAACTGCCAATACAGTTATAAACAATAAGGCAGATACAACTCTCATCTTTGCAAAATTGAGCCAAAGAAAAATATTGGTAATATTAAATTTTAAAAAAGAATTATCCATGACATTTATTAGAGCGCAGTTAATTTGATTTTATAGCTTTGTGCCGATAATTATAGCGATTAATCAATTAATTGTTTTTAAAATATCATGCTAATTCCACATAATAATTGATTTTTAGTCAAATTTTAGGTATGTCTTCTTGGTCGGTTGTTATTATGACCATTATTTCTGTTGCCATGACGCTTATCGTGTTTGTGTTGAGCACTGCGTTCCGAACGAACCGCTGCTTTAATTTCAAAATCCAACACACTATCATCGATCATGTCCGTAGGTATTTTCTGCTCAATATATTCTTCAATATCAGGTAATGAGAAAACATATTCATCACAGGCCAGAGATATCGCTTGACCACTTTCACCAGCACGCGCCGTTCGACCGATTCTGTGAACATAATCTTCTCTGTCTTGCGGTAAATCGTAATTATAAACGTGACTCACTGATGGAATATGAATCCCCCTAGCAGCAACATCTGTTGCCACAAGCACATCAATGTCACCGGCTTGAAATTTCTTAAGTACGGCCTCTCGTTTATTCTGCGGTAAGTCTCCAGAGAGTTTACCAACGGTAAAATCATTGCCAACTAGCAGATCGGTAATATCATCCGCTACTCGTTTGGTATTCACAAATACAATTGAGCGTTTATGTTCAGTATTTCTCATTAAACCAATAAGCGCTTTCGGTTTGTCTTCCTTGGTCAGGTGATAAAGCTTCTGGGTAACATTATCTGCTGTGAGCTGCTCTGACTCTATAGCTATCTTTTGCGGAGCATTCATATGCTCATAAGCTAACTCCATGACCCGAGCTGACAATGTCGCTGAAAATAACATGTTGCGACGCTTTGTCGGCTCAGGCATGCGCTTCAACAAGTAACGAATATCCGCGATAAAACCCAGATCAAACATTCGATCTGCTTCATCCATAATCACAACTTCTATATCTTTAAGATTCAGACAGCGCTGCTTATATAGATCAATAATTCTCCCAGGAGTACCTATTACGATATCAGCGCCATCAGCTAGCGCGCGCTTCTGCGCATCCATAGGCGCACCACCATAGACTGCCACACAGTCTAAACCTGTATAAGCGCCAAACAGCTCGGCATCTTTATGGATCTGTACCGCTAACTCGCGAGTCGGCGCTAAGATAATACACCATGGCCCGACCTGATCCTCTGCTACTGGTGTTTTCATCATATAATCATAAGCACATAATAAAAATGCAGCAGTCTTTCCTGTGCCAGTCTGTGCCTGACCTGCCAAATCATGACCTTCTAAAGATCTTTTCAATGATTCTGCTTGTATTGGTGTGCAATACTCGAAACCATTGTCCTCAAGCGCATTCTGCAAGCTTTCATGTAAAGGTAAGTCTTTAAATGCGACATCAGATAGGTGTTGATTTTCCATAGTTCTCTTTAGGTTTTGATTATTTCGATGCGTAGTCTAGCGCTTTTCAACAGCATTGGGAAACGCCGCACACTATAACTGCTGTTTGCATTAAATTAAATACAAATTTTTCAATTAATTAAATGATAGAAAAGTATCTGTATTTTATTTTGATGCGTAAACCAGGTCACTAGCAATAACTAACAAGCAAGCATAATCGTATCGAAACTACCGTTCAAATATACAGACTTACTAGATCGACATTATAGAAAATCAGATCGCATCAAGCTCTGACCTATCAGAAAATTAGTTAAGTATCAAAAATAAACTTAACTCGGCGACATACCCCTTAGCTTCTCATTTCGTCTCCGTATACCCTCTAGCACTAACAACAAGGCCACTGATATCGCTACCAAGATCACCGCTAATGCCAAAATGGTTGGACTAATGTTTTCTCGCAAACCAGAGAACATCTTAACCGGCATGGTTCGCTGCTCAGCACTGGCTAGAAAGTTGACCAAGACCACTTCATCTAGTGAGGTAATAAAGGCAAATAAAGCACCACTAATAACCCCAGGCAGTAATAATGGCATAATGATTTTAAAGAAAGTTCGGGTTTGATTCGCCCCCATACTTTGAGAGGCTCTTATTAATGATTGATCAAAACCTGAAAGACTGGCGGTAACAGTAATAATAACAAATGGGATACCTAATACTACGTGGCTTAATATCACTCCAAAAAAAGTATTGGTCAATTGTACGCGGGCATAGAAGCTAAATAATGCTGCTGCAGAAATAATCAATGGCACGATCATTGGCGATATTAACAGCGCCATAATTAAGCCTTTGGCTGGCATTTCTTTGCGATGCAGACCTAGTGCCGCAATAGTGCCTAGTCCAGTCGCTATAGTTGCTGAGCAAATCGCAATAAAGAATGAATTACCAATAGAGCGACGCCAATCTGCATCCCCTAGCAAATCATGAAACCAACGCAATGAATAACCATCCGGATTTAGAGTTAGCATTTTTTCGGTAAAGGTAAAATATGGTTCAGCATTAAAAGCCAGCGGTATAATTACCAAAATCGGAAAAATGAGAAACAAGAAAATAAGCGTGCATATAATTAAAAATGCATAATGCCAGATTCGCTGCTCTATACCCGCATGTTTAGCTAGTGCCATTTGTTTTCTCCTTAACTAACCAAACTTGAGTCGATCTACGCCGACCAGTTTATTAAACACCCAATACAGCAATAAAACCCCGATCAACAAGATACTAGCCAAAGCCATAGCAATTTTAAAGTTGGCAGTTGTGCCCTTCATATTGTCAGCAATTAAATTAGAGATAAAGATACCTTCAGCGCCGCCAAGAAGTGCTGGGGTTATGTAATAACCAATTGCTAGAATAAACACCAAAATAACGCCTGCCGCCATACCCGGCAAAGTTAATGGGAAGTAGACTTTCCACCAAGCTCTAAACGGATGAGACCCCATAGACGTTGCTGCCCGCAGATAACTAGGGTTAATGGTTTTCATAACCGAATATAATGGCAAAATCATAAACGGCAGTAAAATATGCACCATTGCGATAAAAGTACCAGTTGCGTTATAGATTAGTGACAATCTGCTACTGTCATCAATTAATCCTATCGCAATCAGGGTTTCATTAATGACCCCTTGCTGGCCAAGCAGCACCATCCATGCTGAAGTTCTTACAAGCAATGAGGTCCAGAATGGTAGCAATACCAATATCATTAACAAATTGGCTTTTTTGACCGAAGAAATCGATAGCAAATAAGCCACGGGGTAAGCTAACAAAACACACATACCGGTAATTAAGATACTCATAATGATAGTGCGCAGGAATATCTTCAAATAAACTCGATTAGATTCTTTTGCCTGAACAATGTTACCCTCTTTGTCATAGGCTCTATCAACTGCTTTTAAAAAGTAGTTGATGGTAAATGCCCCACTTTCTCGCTGAATAAAGCGCCAAAATGGTAACTCAGCCCATTTGGGGTTATCTGCAATGAGCGCTTCTTTAAATGGCGGCTCCATTTTTTTGGCTTTTTTGGCACTTTTAATTAGCTGGCCTCTAGTTCCAGGCACAGAGCGATTAATCACCCCAGCGGCTTTACCTATCGTTCTGTTCTCTCTACCAGCCACCAAGTCTTTATGCATCGCTGCATAGACAGCTTCATCCGGTAGCCCATTAGCGGATTGGCTTTCATCCCAACTCGCTATTGCTTCTACAGTATTTGGCAAATAATTAGGAATTTCCTCATTTGAGGCTGCCTGTATCAACATATAAATGATAGGCATAACGAAAGTAAGTATCAAAAAAATTAGCAGTGGCATGACCAGTAACAAAGCTCGGTTTCTAGCAGCTTTATTCGCTTGAGTGATCGCCTCTTTTAAAGACTTCCCTTCTTTGGTAACTAATGTTGATTGGGTATTTGATGCAGTTGTCATTGTTATATTTTGCTATTTTGATGTAACCGTTTTCTAAAACAGTCCACTAGACCATTTGAGAAACTGGTTATCGATTGCATGGAGGATATTGCTAATTACTTGCCTGGATTCAGCCTAATCCACTGCCAGCATCATAGTTAGTGCTGGCAGCGAAATTAAATGACTCAGACTACTGTGTCAACCAAGCGTTAAAACGCTCTTTAAGAGTATCACCGTACTCAGTCCAGAAAACATCGTTGAATTTAACAGCTGTCTTTAAATTCTCAGGACTAGTTGGCATATGAGGCTTCATATCAACACCTGTCGCTTCATGCTTACCAACAAGAGGCGATGAAGAGTTACGCGCTGGACCATAAGAGATGTATTTAGCTTGGTCAGCTAGACGCTGAGTATCAGTACTAAACTTGATATACTCTTTAACTAACTTTAGCTTCTCTTCAGATAAGCCTGCTGGTACTGCCCAACCATCCGCTTCAAACATCTGGTTAGTCCACATGATTTCAAATGGCTGATTCTCTTCTACCTGCGCTGCAAAGATACGACCGTTATATGCAGAAGCAATAGTAACTTCACCGTCAGCTAGCATCTGCGGAGGTTGTGCTCCGGCATCCCACCAGATAACGCTATCTTTGATTTTGTCTAAGCTTGCGAATGCTTGATCTTGACCTGCCTCAGTCGCTAGAAGCTCATAAACCTTGTCAACTGCTACGCCGTCAGCAATCAAAGCCCATTCCAAGTTTTTACCAGCAGATTTTTGTAGTGCACGTTTACCAGGGAATTTCTTAGTGTCCCAAATATCAGCGATTGTCTGTGGGCCGCCATCAGGGAATGCTTCTTTATTGAATGCGAATAGTGTTGAATAAAGAATTGATGGAACGAAACACTCACCTAAAGTACCTTCAATGAAGTCTTCACTTGCTGGAGTACCATCTGCTGCTGCTGCCAACCACGTTTCAGGGTCAATTTCTTCTAATAGACCTTCATCACAAGCGACTTGCGCATCAGATGGAAGCATATCAACAATATCCCAAGAGATCGAACCGGCAGCAGCTTGCGCACGAATACCTGCTAAACCTTCGCCTGATTTGTCTTCGTTGATGATTTTCACACCAGCATGATCTGCTAGGAATGGCTCATCATAGGCTTTTTGTTGACTGATCGTGTAAGCTCCACCCCACGAAACAATAGTAAGCGTTTGATCTTCTGCTTGAGCAGAGCCAACTGCAAATGTGGCCGCTACAACAGCAGATACAAGTGTTGATTTAAAAACGTTGTGCATGATTTCTCCTTTTTCTTACACGGGTATTTCAGTGTGCAAAGCACTTAAAATTCTGTAATTTTTTATACATTTATAAATATTATTTTTAAAAACCAGATGTTTAGGTTTGGAACTCCTCTAACTCGCATCTAATGCGCGACAGTCTTCTGTTTCCCATCCCAGATCTACCATTTCACCAACGGTTAAATGATCAGATCCTGGTGCATTCTTAACCTTCACAATAAACTCATCATTGCCCAAGAGATCAAAGCGAATCCGGATATGGTCGCCAAGATAAATTTGCTCTAGCACTTTTCCGGAAACAATGTTGGGACATTTTCCTGCTTCGGGGCGAATGTAAAGCCGCTCTGGTCTAAGCGATAAAGTCGTTGGTTTTCCTTGACCTGCTATATTCACAGCCAACGCCTGTACTTTGGTACCATCAATATCAACCGTGCAATTGTCACCTTCGACACTTTCCACTACTCCTTTGAGGGTATTATTTTCGCCAATAAAACCTGCCACAAAAGCATTATCAGGCTTCTCATAGAGATCCTCAGGGGAAGCAAGTTGCTGAATAATCCCATCATCAAATACCGCAATCCGATTAGACATGGTCAGCGCTTCTGTTTGATCGTGCGTCACATATACAACTGTCAGCCCCAATTTTTCGTGCAAATGCTTAATCTCATACTGCATTTGCTCTCTAAGATTTTTATCTAACGCGCCTAGAGGCTCATCCATTAGAACCAATTCAGGGTCAAAAACCAATGCTCTAGCTACAGCAACACGCTGTTGCTGACCTCCAGATAGCTGCGCTGGTCTGCGCCCTCCGAACTGTGAAAGCTCTACCATATCAAGTGCTCGCTGCACCTTTTCTTTAACCTCAGATTTGGCCATTTTTCTCGTCTCAAGAGGAAAACCCAGATTTTCAGCAACGGTCATATGAGGAAATAAAGCATAATTTTGGAATACCATACCAATGCCACGCTTATGTGGAGGCACGTCATTGATAGGTCGATCTTTAAGGTATATTTCGCCGTTTGTTGCTGGCTCAAAGCCAGCTAACATCATAAGGCAGGTCGTTTTACCAGAGCCAGATGGACCGAGCATGGTGACAAACTCACCTTTGGCAACGTTAAGGTTTAGATTTTTGACAACAAGAGTGTCGCCATCATAGCTTTTTTGAACATTTTCAAACCGAACTAAATAGTCAGTTTTGTCTCCATGGACAGTAGTAGGCGTTGTCATGGATCTCCTTATATTTTGAATATTCTATCGTTATTATCATCTTACGATATCTCAGTAAAAAATATTTTACAAGTCTCAAAAAAACCACAAGTGTAGTTTTTAACTGCTTTTAGAATCGATAACGATGATTTATAAATGAAGAAGCCTTGATAAACATCACTCTCAGAGAGATATTAATCAAGGCTTAAATTTTAGTAATTTATTTCAGGTGAATTTGAAATAAATTACTATCTCACCACAAACAAACGATTATTTGATTAAGTTAATGCGCCCCTCAACTTTAGGAGAAATAGGCGCGTTGGCTCTAATATATGCCATCACTTCATTAGCCATTAACTTGCCATCTAGAGGGCGCAGTAATAGTTCTGCATTAGCCATAACTTTGTAGCCATCACCGCCTCCAGCTATATAATCATTGGTCGCTACTTTATAAGTTGTTGCGAGATCAATTGCCTCACCGCCAACTTTTACATTAGAAACGCGCTTACCAGAGGGTTTGGTTATATCTGCATCAAACGTAATATTTGACACATGCGGAAACCTTCCAGCACCCTCTTCTATTTTACTAACACCAACCTCAAGTGCCTCTATCACCTGCTCACCAGACATACCCAGCATGACCACGACATTTCCAAATGGCAGTTCTTCCAATATATGCCTTCTGCTAATTTCTTCGCCCTCTGCATAGGTCTTTCCGGCACGAATACCACCGCCATTGGTAAAACCAATATCTGCACCGGTTGAAGTTTTCATCGCATCTGCCACTAAATTACCAAATGCTGACTCGCCACCACGCACTGTGGTTTTTTGAGTATCAAAACTGGTTTCTGTTTTCCCCAAAGCAACGTCAAGCTCTTTACCCAGTTGCGCTTCTAATATCTGAACCTGTGCATCAGTTGAGGCTTCTAACTCTACGTCTGCACTATCAATCACTCTAAAATCCGGCCACCACTTCACTTTACGCTTGTCACCGTCTACTTTGACAGAGACATCTAAATCCAATGCAAGCACATGTCTGGCATCCGATAGTGCTTCTGCAAAGACAGTTTTACCATCATAAAACATCCACATATCATGGTCATCTCCAGATAATATGACATCGGCAACTTTATTATCTATCAACGCTTGATCCATAGTTTTGTTGGAGTGAGTAACTGCCACAATAATATCAGCACCGGCATCTTTAAGCGCTGCTTTCTGTGCTTTCCCAGTAGCAATCGGGTCTGAGAATTGAACATCACCCGGACTTGATTTAACCGGAGTATCCTCCGCTGCTAGACCATAAACACCTACTTTGACATCGCCAAAAGTGTAGAGCTTATGCGCCTCGGCCAATGGCTCATCATCTTGTGTCATATTGGCTGCTAAAATTGCACCGAAGTTAGCCGCTTCCATTCTTTGCTTATAAATATCCGGCCCAAAATCAAACTCGTGATTTCCTGGCACGAATACATCTGGTGGGGTCATATTCATTAAGTTAATAACATGCTCACCTTTATCAAACGAAGACATTAGTGATGGTGATATGGCATCTCCGGCATGAACATATAGCGTGTTTGGGTTAGCTGCCTTCTCTTGCTTAACTATGGTGCTGAGCTTTGCAAAGCCACCGCGCCCTTTTTCTGGCGACATCTCATAGACATCAGAAGCCAACAACAGAGTAATGTTTTCTGCCTGAGCTGCAACAGCTGTACACATCAATATTGCTGAAGTAATCGCTGTTTTTTGGAAGAAGGTAGAACTATTTCTTCTCATCGGTGAAATCTCCTAGTAGTTTTGTATTTCAAAGTCTGGATACAGTTAGTAAAGTGCTTGTTGTCGTCACAATTTTCAAATAGCGTATTAACTATCAACATAGCATCGATAACTCATGTAGCGTTAATTTAGCACATAGCTAATTTTTGTAATAGTTTTGTGGGAAATTTCATTTAAGTTTTATAATAGACATACCAATTCTCTTTTCCAAATCTATTATTTTTACTCATCTAGCAACAAAGGCTAGCTAAAAACCCTAGCCCTGTACAGCTACAACATCATTCATGTGATATAACTATCATAAATATAGTTATATTTAATTTTACCTATAATTATCAGAGTCCATAATATCGCTACAAATCCATTTCACAACTTTCATTTCTATTTTAAAGGATAAATTATGCTCTCCAATAATGAAGGAAAATCAGTACCCAATGTCACTTTTCGCGTTAGAGAAAATGACGAATGGATAGACATCACCACAGAGCAACTTTTTGCCAACAAGCGCGTCATTGTGTTCTCTTTACCCGGTGCATTTACTCCAACCTGCTCCTCTACACATTTACCACGCTATAACGAGCTTGCGCAGACATTTGCAGACAACAGCATTGATGAAATTATCTGCATGAGCGTCAACGATACTTTTGTCATGAACGCATGGAAAGCAAGCCAAGATGTAGAGAATATTACCGTGATTCCCGACGGAAATGGCGAGTTCACCAAAGGTATGGGTATGCTGGTCGCCAAAAATGATCTAGGTTTTGGCTCCAGATCATGGCGTTATTCGATGCTTGTAGATAACGGTATTATCGAAAAAATGTTCATTGAACCAGATTTGCCAGGCGATCCATTTGAGGTATCAGATGCTGACACTATCTTGAATTATCTAAATCCCAATGCAAAGAAACCTGCCTCAGTTAGCATATTAACCAAACCAGGCTGTGGTTATTGCAGCCGTGCTAAAGCGTTGTTGAATGAAAAAGGGATTCAGTATGAGGAAGTCATCTTAGGAACTGACGCCACTATGGTTACAGTTAAAGCCATTACTGGCAGACAAACTGTCCCACAGATATTTTTTGATGGCATACATATTGGCGGTTCTGAAGAACTGTCGGAATATCTAGCCGATTAGACGCTATCGAGCATTTGATTATTCAAGAGCTGCAAAGCATTTTTGCAGCTTTCTGCCTTTTTGCTGCAAAGTAATACCAATAACCCTATTCTGAGATAGTTTGTAGATCTTTGCAGATTCAGTAATCACAACCATATTAAGCAAAATTGCAATTATTTTTCTCATTATATATTTAAAAATCACAAATTGACAAATAACTATCTTTTTTTATTATTTTAAGAAATTTCAAAACATTAATAAAGCCATTTTCGTCTGGCAATTACCAATATAATCCTTTATTATTCAGCAACAGAATAGTTCCAGAAAGTTTATTACGTAGGTTTAACTGAAGGTCACAATTATTACACCACCTCAAGAGCAGTGAGATATCAAATGAAAGGCATTATTTTTACAGAGCTATTAACCTTTGTTGCTCTTTCTTTCAACGAAGATATGGTTGACGATATTATTGACGATGCAGAATTACCCAGTGGCGGTGCTTATACTGCGGTTGGCAGTTACGATCACTCCGAGATTGTAAGTCTAGTCATTGCCTTACATAAGCGCACCAATATCTCTGTATCTGGCCTAATTGAGGCATTTGGTAGTTATTTAGGCAAGCAGTTTAGTAAAAAGTTCGAGTCATTTTTTCAGGCGTCAGCATCTTTTTTAGACTTTTTGGAAAGTGTTGAAGTCTATATCCATATAGAAGTGCGTAAACTCTACCCTGACGCAGAATTACCCAGCCTTATCACAATAGATAAATCAGATAAGCATATCACTCTAAGGTATCAGAGCCCAAGAGAAATGGAAGACGTCGCCGTTGGCCTTATCTATGGGTGCTCTGATTATTATCAGGTGAGTCCCATAGTTACAAAAGCTCCCGGTGAAGATGATACTGGCAAATATGTTGACTTAATAGTCAATGTAGAATCAACTGAATGATTATCAAAGATTCGCCATACATAATCACTTATCTCAAATAACATTATAAAATGTCAAATCTTCTGCAAAATCCCACATCTTCTACCCCTACCCATGGCCCAACTGAGCAAGTTACGCGTGTGGAAAGACGATTGCAGCGAGAGCGACGTGCTAGAGCTGAAGCAGAATCGCTTTTAGAGGACAAAAGTCGTGAACTTTATTTAGCCAATCAACAACTATCTCAACTCAACAATGACTTAGAAGCGCGGGTTTTGGAAAGAACAGCAGAGCTTGAAGCTGAGCGCGAACATGCTTTAGGTTTAGCACGAATAGATCCTTTGACACAACTGTCTAATCGTCGCTATTTCAGCAACAAAATACAACAGATGGCGGCGCAAGCACGGGCTAGCAATCAAATGCTGTACTTGTTTTTAATAGACCTCGATGGGTTTAAACAAGTCAATGATCTCTTTGGCCATGATGCTGGGGATTACGCTTTGGTGACTGTGGCGAATTATTTACGTGAGCAAAGTTACGCCAGCAGCTTTATCGCAAGGCTTGGAGGCGATGAATTTGCCATACTCAGCCCAAGCTTTGAGACGATTGAGCAGGCTAATGAGTTTGGCGAGAAAATCATTGCAAACTTACCCGTACCATTGGCTTTTAAAGGCCATAAGTTAGATTTTGGTTGTTCAATAGGCATAGCAGCGCTGCCTTTGCACACTACCACATATGACCAGCTTCAACGCTACGCCGACCTAGCTATGTACAAGGCCAAAGACTTAGGGCGCGGCACCTCTGTTGTGTTTGCCGAAGAAATGGCCGAAATTCGCCGTCGTAGAGTGCAATTAAGAATTGATCTCGATAAAGCCATTACCAATCAAGAAGTCTCTATCTTCTTCCAACCGACAATGCGACCAAACACCACCAAAGCCGTAGGGGTGGAGTCTCTACTGCGTTGGGAACATCAAGAGTTTGGATGGGTGCCTCCGTTAGATATTCTTTCCCTTGCAGATGATGTAGATTTTCCACAATCACTAACTCGCTATATTCTGCAACAAAGCCTCATACAAACTCGCCCTTATATATTGTCTGGCGCTATTGATTGGGTAAGCATCAACTTAGTAGACAAAGATCTACGGGATTTATCACTGCCTGATTTTATCTTAGGCACCTTGCAAGAGCTAGAAATTGCACCACAACATCTAAAAATTGAGATCACTGAGCACAACGCTATTAGCGACTTTCAGAATGCAACTCGAATAATGAACAAATTGCAAACCAAAGGGATACTTTTTGCCATTGATGATTTTGGTGCGGGTTATTCAAATATGCTAACTCTAGATAGATTACCCTTCAAAGTATTAAAAATAG
>CAKMZF010000021.1:0-11103 GCA_929200405.1 uncultured Gammaproteobacteria bacterium
GGTTATTCAAATATGCTAACTCTAGATAGATTACCCTTCAAAGTATTAAAAATAGATCAATCACTCATAACTCAGCTTGCTTGCGAAGTCGAAACCAAAACTATGGTCAAAGCCATCATAGAGATGTCACATGCTCTGAGCATGGAGGTCATTGCTGAGGGCGTAGAAGATGCCGAGCAAGAGAGTTTGCTAGCTGATCTCGGCTGTGATTACGTTCAAGGCTTTGGTCTCGGCCTTCCTAAACCGATTGCCGAGGCCTTGCCAGCCGCTTTACCACTAAAACTTAAATTATAGTTTCTTATTTGCTGAACCTATTTGTATTCTCTTAATAAAGTATCTTACAATAACGAATACCAGCAGCAGTTTATAGAACGCCGTGTATGAGCAAATTAAGCAACACACCAACATTTGACCCTTTCGCTAAAGAACAGCAACTCAGAGCAGAATCTGCCAGCTGGGTTACCGCAGATGCCAAGCAAGCAACCCCTGAGGACATTCCTGTCTTAGACTTGGCACCTTATTTACAAACAAAAGACCATGCACATCTGCAATCCATAGCAGCGCAACTCAGGCAGGCCTGTGAGCAAGTGGGCTTTTTCTCAATTACGGGACACCAAATATCTCCTGAGCTCATTGCTGATATATTAAAGGCAACCAATGCATTTCATCATTTATCGCTAGATAAAAAGCAGACCATATTAATGGACAGCCCAAACTGGCCTGTGCGCGGTGCAGGTTATCTACCATTAAAAAATAAAAAATTGCCAACCCGAAATAAAGGTAACTTAAATGAGGCTTTTATCGTAAAAATTGATGATCAGATCTCAATGAATGACAATCAATGGCCCGATGAAAACGATATCGATGGTTTTAGGATGGTTACCGAAAAGTATGCAGCAGCGATGGAACAGTTGGGAAAAGCGATGCTGCCAATATTTGCCACAGCGTTAGAGGTTTCTGAGGATTTCTTTGATGAAGCTTTTATCCAGCCAACATATCGACTGCGCATGACGCACTATCCTCCTGTAGAGAGCCAACCTGAAAGCGAATATGGCATTGCACCACATGTCGACACCTCGTTTTGTACTATCCTGTTACAGGATAAAGCAGGACTTACTATATTCGACGAAAGAAGCCAACAATGGATGCAAGTCCCCTATTTGGACAATGCTTTTATCATCAATACTGGAGAGCTTTTAAAGCAGTGGAGCAATGATCGCTTTTTAAGCGTTAAGCACTTTGCCAATAACAATGTCAGTGACAGCTCACGCTACTCCGTGCCTTTTTTCTTCAACGCAAATGCCCACTATCCCATGACCTGTATTCCCAGCTGCTGTAGCGCGGAAAATCCACCAAAATACCCGCCTATATCTTATGCCAACAGCCAAGCCATTGCCCAAGGAGAGTAATAAAACTCTCAAAAACTCGCTTTAATCATCGATTTTTGAGGGAGATTTATTAAGGAAATTGCATTAAACCATTATCAGGAATCGTGTCTTAGTAGGAATTGTTCATCTGGAAAAAACTTCTTTAGGCGAACATCTGCTGTTTTAGCATGACCATCCATACCTTCGTAGCGGGAAATTCTGGCACAAGCCTGCCCAATATCACGATTGGCCTCTCTGGTCATTTTCTGCCAAGTTACTGTCTTCATATATTTGTGTACAGACAGTCCTCCACTATAACGAGCAGCTGCCTGAGTAGGCAGCACATGATTAGGGCCACTGACTTTATCACCATATGCAACTGTTGTTTCTTCCCCTAGAAATAAAGAACCATAATTGGTTAAGTTATCTAGCCACCAATCCAAGTTTTCACATTGCACTTGCAAGTGCTCAGCCGCATATTGGTCAGAGAGCTTTACCGCCTCTTCAACACTATCAACCACAATCACTTCAGCATAATTTTCCCACGCCAATTCTGCCTGCTTGGCATTCAGCTCTGGTAGCTCCGGCCATAATGTCGGCGCGAGCTTTATCACCTCTTCTGCCAGCTTTTTATCAAGACTAATTAACCAAACCGGTGAGTTGTAGCCATGTTCAGCTTGCCCTACAAGATCCCAAGCCACAATTTCAGGATCAGCTGACGCATCTGCAATTACCATCGACTCTGTAGGCCCTGCAAACATATCTATGCTAACTTTCCCATAGAGTTGACGCTTAGCTTCGGCCACAAACTGATTACCTGGGCCAACCAAGATGTCCACCGCTGGCACATCAAAAAGCCCATAAGTCATGGCAGCAATGCCTTGAACACCCCCCATATTTAGCACGATATCAGCCCCGCACAAATCGAGCGTATAAAGCATGACATCTGGAATACCCTCAGGACCACTCGGTGGTGAGCAAGCAATGATATTCTTTACCCCCGCGACTTTAGCGGTAGTGACAGTCATAATTGCAGAAGCAATATGACTATAGCGACCGCCGGGCACATAGCAACCAGCACTGTTAATGGGGATTTGCTTTTGACCGGCGATCAAGCCGGGAACCACTTCTATTTCAGTATCTCTAACCGTTTCACGCTGCGCTTCTGCAAAACGCTTTACATTCTGGTAAGCAAACTCAATATCACGCTTAATACCCTCCGGAACACGATCTGTCGCGGACTTAAGCTGCTCTTGGGGCACCACAATATCACCTTGCCACTGATCAAATTTCTGACAATACTCTCTGGCAACGCTCTCCCCACCCTGTTCTATAGTTTCCAGTATTTCACGCACAGTATCTGCAACAGACGTTTCTACACTTGCCTCTTGCGGAGTGGCTTTTTTTAAATATTCAACGGTCATTATTCTCTCTCTCATTTTGATGAAGCACTGAGTAAACATAGTTTTAAACCACAATGCTGTCCTAAGGCAACGCTAAAAATCTACTCTGAAATCTCTCGCAGAAATTTCAAACTCTTATTCACTAATTCTTCTATGCTATCAAACACGGGGAATATTATCTGCTCAGCTTCTCGTAGCACACCTGTTAGCAGTGATAACTCGCTACAGCAAACCAATAATGCATCAGCCCCCAAAGACTGCACTTCTGTTGCGATATCTTTAAAGGCAGTTTCCTGACTGTCTGCGGTGGCACCTGCTTTTATCGCTTGAATAACTTCAAGCAACTGCGTCTGCTGTGGGGCTTGCGGATAGATAATGTCGATGGCTAGTGGTTCAGCATAAGATTCAAATAATTTAACTTTTTGCAGTGCTGGTGAAGCCAACAAAGCGACGGTTAACCTATCACTATTGTCCGAGTGTAGCTTTTCATGAATCGCTTGTAACGCGAGATTTGGCATATGCAAAAAAGGGATAGAAACCTGTTCTTGAACCCCTTGGTGATAAAAATGAGCAGTGTTACAAGGCATTGCAAGAAAGTCAGCTCCACCTGCCTCAAGATTTTTACCCATCTCAATTAGCATAGGCAATGGGTCAATATCGCCGCCTTCTAATATCGCTTTAATTCGTGAAGGGACTTTAGCATTGTTATCTACCAGCTGCCGATAATGATCACCATCATCCCCAGCAGGTGTAGCACGCAGCAAACGTTGCATAAAATCTATCGTTGCGGCAGGCCCTAGTCCGCCCATTATTCCAACTGTGGGGGTATGTTTTAGCTTGCTAGGAAGTGAATCCTGCATTCATTGCTCCTGCTGATTAATGAATTCTGCACAGTAGCAAAGTATTTCCGAAATGTGCTGACAATCAGCCTCTGTAAATGTTAAAGGAATACGAATATCGCAGAGTGTTGACAAAGTTTTGTCAGTTTTCGGACAGGGTTGTGGATTTATGTACTGCCAACTGTGATGATTGCTGGTGTAACCTTTAGGTGCCTGCTCTCCAAACCACTTCACAACCACACCCAGTTCATTACATGCAGCGACATAATCCAACATTTGCTGGACACTAAACGTTGGTAGCCGAAATTGCAAAGAACTGCCCACAAAATACTCGGCATCTGATCTCTGTCCATAGACAATAACATCGCTTTGTTTAAAGCACTCAGCGATTATGTGATAGCGTTTATTCCAGCGCTCAATGCTTTGATCTAAATTAGCTAATTGAGGGCGTAATATAGCGGCTCTCAAATTATCCATACGTCCTGAGAAGTTCGGTGTAATATATTTATGCCTCTCAAAGACCTCTGCTGAAGGTGCTGCTGTATGAGTTTCATACAACATATATGAGCCTGAATGCAATACGCACTTCGCAATAATATCTTCATCATCTGAGATAATCAGCCCTCCTTCGCCACTATTAATGTGCTTATAGGTTTGCGTGCTATAACAGGCAATTTTACCGAACTTACCACTTTTAATGCCATTCCAACTAGCGCCCATAGTATGTGCACAATCCTCAATGACATCGACACCATGCTGATCACAAATAGCCATCAAAGCAGTCATGTCTACAAGATAACCTCGCATATGCGAGAGCATTAATTTCTTAGCACCGCTTTGCTCTATTTTGAGAACTAAATCCTCTAAGTCCAACACTAAGTCATCTGTAATCTCAACGAGAACCGGCACGCCCCCTGCATTGACAATAGCGCCGGGGACTGGAGACAACGTATAAGCATTAGTCATAACTGCTTCGCCCTTCTCTAGGCCAAGAGCTAATAAACCGATATGCAGCGCATAACCACCGGAGGTGCAAGCCAAGCAATATTTTGCGCCCATATACTCGGCAAACTCTTGCTCGAGCAAAACTGTCTCAGCCGTTTCTCCCTCAACCGTGTTATAACGATGTAGGCGACCTGAAGCCAGTTGCGCCAACGCTGCTTGCTGAGCAACTTCTGGCAATGCTTCTTGTTGGGTAAAAACCCCAGTAAATGCAGATATACTCATATCGGTTTCCATTCAAAATAACAGCCCTATAACAAGTATAGGGCTATGATGTATCAATTAGTTATATTGAAAATCATTGCGGTAAGCAAATAGCGCTGCTGAGCCGCCGGTATGTACAAACACGATATTATCTGACTCTTTAAAGTGACCTTTACGAATCAAATCAATCAAACCAGCCATGCCTTTACCAGAGTAAACAGGATCCATTAAGATACCCTCTAACTCCGCTAACATTTTAATCGCCTCTATAGTGCTCTCTGCTGGAAAACCATAACCTTCCCCAACATAGTCACAGTTCGCAACAACATCTTCACGCTTTACTACCCCTGGGCAGCCTAGCTTTTCTGCGGTTGCACAGGCTAACTTATAGACATTTTCTTCCTGCTTATCTTTTGGTGCGCGTACACCAATACCTAACAATGGGATATTTACATTCATCGCTTTAAGACCAGCAATTAGACCCGCCTGCGTTCCAGCACTGCCAGTTGCATGAACAATATGATCAACTTGCATATCAAGATCATTAAACTCACTGACCAATTCTAGTGCGCAGTTTGCATAACCTAGTGCGCCTGTCGGGTTAGAACCTCCACCTGGAATTGTATAAGGATTACGACCCTCTGCACGCATACGGTCAGCGACTTTTTCCATCTCAGCATTCATGTCAGCGGTTAGCTCGTGATATTCAACACTAGCACCATGTAGCTTATCCAATAACACATTGCCACTACGCGTGTAATCATCATCGGTTTTTTTCGTACGGTCTTCTAATAAAATATGACAATCTAAGCCTAGCTTTGCTGCAAATGCCGCAGTTTGGCGTGCATGATTAGATTGAGTGGCGCCTTGCGTTAATACAATATCAGCACCTTGCTTAACTGCTTCACCATATAAAAACTCTAATTTTCGAGTTTTGTTACCGCCGGTTGACATACCTGTACAATCGTCACGCTTCATCCAAATAGTAGGCCCCCCAAGAGCTTCTGACAAATTATCTAAAGGCTCCAGAGGAGTATTAAGATGTCCTAGAAAAACGCGTGGAAACTGAGCAAAATTCATGTTTTCTCCTGAGAAAAGATGGTGAATAAAGGAATATCTATCTTAGAATATTACCGATCAAAAAAGCGAATAGTCACTCAATTGACTATAGGTGGGTAATTTCGCAAGAAGTGTAACATTAAACTCTGAAACAAATACAGTTCTCTATGGTGCCAGTCCCTAGATTCTTTTTGAGCCAAACTGCTAGCAAAAATCATCAATGTACACTCTAACTAAGCTAAACCACAGAAGCTGTATCAATATACTGCGACTACAAGTTACTTTGCAGACAAACTCCATTGCTTGTCACTAATATGGCCAAGTTATCTAAACAACAAGTTGTATGAAATACTTCAAAACTTCGACAACTAAAAGCGACACTGTATCGACATCATCAAAACGTGCAATTAAAATAAGAACATTCAAATATTAAGCAATTTTTTTGCTAAAAATAACAACATTCAGTTGACAGTATTTAATAAAT
The DNA here is from genome assembly GCA_929200405.1 of uncultured Gammaproteobacteria bacterium. Taxonomy (GTDB): domain Bacteria; phylum Pseudomonadota; class Gammaproteobacteria; order Cardiobacteriales; family CAKMZF01; genus CAKMZF01. The sequence goes on from CAKMZF010000021.1 coordinate 6,359, forward strand.
TTGGACAATGCTATTTCGAAATTTAAATAAACAAAACTTTAAAGCGAATATTTCATAGACACGATATCTGAATTCAAAATGTTATGTTTAGCAACCCATTAACGCCTATACGAGGCTTTACCGCCCTTGAGAACACTTATCACACTAACGTTAGTGCTGTTTCTAGCCTCTCCTGCCTTCTCTCTAGCTGGTGAGTGGCAAACCAGCAACATTCCTAAGCACATCAAAGACGTCAAAATTAAAGTCTATAATTATGCTTCTACCCAAAAAGGCCGCGCACATTGTGGCTCTAGTCAATGCTACCGGATGAATGTTATTGTCAATGGTAAACATATAGCGACTTGGGCTACTTCACCTGGCAAGCGCCAACGCCATATCGATCCCCCTAGTTCGCATACTCCTGAGTACAAAGGTCGTTCAATCCATCCCAAACATATTTATAATAAAAACTACACCAGCTGGATACATAAATATGAAATGCCCTATGCTATGTATATTAAAAACCGTAGAGGTAGATTATCTAATTATGCCATTCACGGGGGGCCAACAGATGGTACCAAGCGTTCGCATGGTTGCATACGACTACGCACCAAGCATGCCCGTCTGCTAAACAAATGGGTTAAACAAGCTTTTCGAAACGGCGGCAGAGCCAGAGTTTGGGCAGACGACACTATTTAGCAATATTAGAAAATTGACGATTAAACAATCTCGGCAAACACAGCAGATGTTAAAACTTGCAAGTCCTCTGCTGCAAGCTCGATCTCTAAACCACGCTTCCCCGCACTAACAAAAATAGTTTTATGCTGACAGGCTGTGCTATCTATAACGGTTCTTAACCGCTTTTTCTGCCCCAAAGGACTTACACCTCCTAGCACATAACCAGTAGTCCGTTCGACTTTTTGAGTGTCGGCCATTTCGGCTTTTTTAGCACCACAGTTTTTAGCCGCTTTTTTCATATTAAGATTATGATTTACTGGCACAATCGCCACTGCTAGCTCACCATTATCAATCTGTATCACTAAGGTTTTAAATACCCTATCAGCAGTTATAGCTAATTTTTCAGCCGCCTCTAAACCATAAGAGCTAGACTTAGCATCGTGATCATATTGGTGGATGCTATGAGCTGTCTTGTGCTTTTCTAGTAATTTGATAGCAGGTGTCATCACTAAACCTCTTTATCTAAATCTACTGCTCGTGATAATACTGCTCAAGGTTTCGAGTACATGAGCTTATTGAATATCCAGCGCCTTAACCAAATAACTCACTCGCTCGGCATTATCCCTAGCCTGCGTGCCATCACCGTGCAAAAATGAGTTTTCAAAGCCAATACGCATTTTTCCGTTGAGTTTATAGGCTGCCTTTAGGCAATCTGTCTCTCGTTGCCCAAATGCACAAACCGCCCAATCTGGCGAAATCCCAAAAGTTCTGCCTTGCTCAAGAAAAGGCATAATATCTTCTGGGCTACTGACCTGATTGGCAGTATAGCGCCCTAATACATATAATAACTGCAACTCCGTTGCAGTGAACAAAGCTGTCGGCAAACACTTCTTCAAATTAATGAAATCTTGAGTATCATACAAAATATGTTGCACGGTTATACCGCTATCGTGACAGCGCTGATAAAATCTCGCGGCATTTTCAAAACTATCTCCGGCGAGTATCTCTCTGATAGACACTGATACAAATAAAGCCTCTGACTGAAGCGCAATACTCTGCTGATATGTAGATTCATAAATCCCCACAGCTTCAGTAGTGACTTGAATCATCATCTCTGGCACGGCTACAGATAAAGCCTGCACAGCTTCTCTATATAATCCCGCATCTAATATATGCTTTCCATCACTGTCACGCAGATGCAGGTGTAGGCCTCCGGCTCCTTGCTTTTCACAAGCTATGGTCGTCTCTATTAGCTCATCAACGGTTAACGGAATATTAGGATGCTTATCTTTGCCATGTCTTGCGCCATTCGGAGCAATCATTATTAATGGCAATCTCATGCAAACACCTGCTTAAAAGTATTATCTAATTTTTCAACTAACTCGGATATTTGCGCCTCATTTATAATAAAAGGCGGGGCTAATAAAATATGATCGCCTAATGTCCCATCAGCAGTGCCACCCATTGGGTAACATATTAAACCGTTTTCTAATGCCTGTTGTTTGATTTTTTTGTGAATCATCAAATCTTTTGAAAAAGGAGTCTTGTGATCTTTATCAGCGACTAGCTCTATACCTCTAAACAACCCTCTTCCACGCAAATCTCCGATATAAGGATGCTCTGCAAAAGCAGACTGTAATGCTGCTTCTAACTTACCCCCCATTTGCAGGCTTTGCTTGGCTAAACCACCTGCGGTCAGTTTTTCGACCACTACGCTCGCTGCTGCACAAGCCAATGGATGCCCCATATAGGTATGACCATGTTGGAAAAATCCAGAACCATCTCGGATAGCATTATAAATTTCTCCGGAACATAGCATCGCGCCTATCGGCTGATAACCTGCCCCCAAGCCTTTTGCAATAGCGATAATATCCGCTGTAATAGCCTCTTGCTCCATAGCAAATAAACTACCAGTTCGGCCCATACCGCACATCACTTCATCTAAGATGAGTAAAATTCCATACTGATCACAGATTTCACGTATTCGTTTAAAATAACCACTAGCAGCAGGCACTGCTCCTAGTGTTGCTCCGACGACTGGCTCTGCTACGAATCCTATCACCGTTTCGGGGCCTAGCCTCAATATCTCTGCTTCCAGCTCATTTGCCATTCTTAAACCGTATTCCAGCTCACTTTCATCTTTTAGTTGACCGCGATACTGATAACAAGCGCCGATATGGCTTATTTTAGTTAACAAAGGTGCGAACGGTGCACGCCGATTAGCATTACCGCCTGTTGCCAGAGCTCCCAATGTATTGCCGTGATAACTTTGCTCTCTGGCTATAAAGTTCTGTCGCTGTGGCTCACCACGTTCTATAAAATATTGTCTGGCTAGCTTTAGTCCCGACTCTACCGCCTCTGAGCCACCTGATACCAAATAAACTCTTTCAATACCTTCTGGCGCATTAGCAACTAATTTACTTGCTAGCAATTCAGCTGGCTCTGAGGTCATAAAACCACTGTGTGCAAAAGCAACCTTGTCTAACTGCTCGTGAATAGCTGCTTTAACATCACTATCGCTATGACCGAGACAAGAAACCGCAGCATCTCCGCAGTCTAAATATTGCTTACCGTTACTATCAGTAAGATAGACACCATCTCCTTTCGCAACGATTGGCAAACTGCTATGACAGTGTCGTCCAAATACATGAGATGATGATGAAAATGCAGATAACTGTGAAAATGACATTGAGAACCTCAGTCTAGTTTCCGTCTGGTTGATGTTATGCGGAGTCACGAATTAAATCATATGTTTCAGTGATTGACAAATTTTGTCGCATTTGAAATACTAGTCAAAATAAATGCACTATAACAATAATCAATTTAATAAATCACATAGAGCCTCGAGAGTGTTGGAAACATCATTAATATAAATATGAAAGATGCCATAATATTAAATGATATCATCGCGAAATCTTATAGCTCACTTAGCAGTAAGCTACAGGAAGCTGCTGATTACGTAATAGAAAATCCGCTAGAGATCGCTACCCGTAGTCTGCGTTCTATTTCACAGACCAGCAACTTATCTACAGCTACTTTCTCTCGTTTAGCGAAGTCCCTTGGGTTTACTTCATATGAACATATGCGTGAGAATAGTCGTAATGCTATTGGTGAACAGCTCAATAAATTTTCTGATAAAGCCAAGCGACTTCGCAAAGAATCACAGGACATAAGTGCGCCTTCATTTTTGACGAGACAATCTCGGGCATGCGAAGAAAATATCCGCATCCAAGAATCTACTATTGATGTTAAGAAGCTAAATCTCGCTGTTGAGCAGATAGCAGCAGCAGATAAAATAGTTGCCTTTGCAGCATTAGCCTCAACTTTTATTGCCGAATATTTTATATACCTAAGCCGTTGGTTTATGAAAAACTCCCAATTAGTAGGCAGATCAGGAGACTCTTTTGCCAGCGCCTTATCCAACCTTACTGCAAATGACTGCGCAATATTGATCTCTAAAGCACCCTATGCAAAACAAGTATGTGACGCCGCGAAAATAGCAGCACAAAAAAAAGCTTATATCATCGTCATCACCGATAGCCATACCTGTCCTGCATATCAGTATGCAGATATCGGCTTTATCGTGCCCTCAGAAAGCCCACAGTTCTTTTCATCTTATGCAGGCACCATCGTTTTATTAGAAACCTTAATCGGTATGTTAGTCACAAAAATAGGAGCAGCTGCCGAATCTCGCATCAGTGAAGTAGAAAAACAAAACACGCAATTGAGAACTTTTTATTAGTCGTTTTGCTGTTATACAGTTATAGTAATTCCCACAATAAAACCTGAAACATTAACAAGGAGAATATAATGTTTGCTAAATTAAAATTGTTTGGAGCAGCGGTCGCTGCAACTATGGTACTGGCTCCTGTCAGTCAAGCCGAAGAGTTCATCACCATCGGTACTGGTGGCGTAACAGGCGTTTACTATCCTACCGGTGGCGCTGTATGCCGCCTAGTGAACAAAGGTCGCAAAACGCACGGCATTCGTTGCTCAGTAGAGTCAACTGGGGGGTCAGTTTATAACATCAACACTATTCGTGAAGGCGAGCTAGAGTTTGGTGTAGCACAGTCTGATTGGCAGTATCA
>CAKMZF010000021.1:11203-26288 GCA_929200405.1 uncultured Gammaproteobacteria bacterium
GTTGACAAGTTAATTGCAGATAACTCATTCTACAGATCAGCAACTATTCCAGGTGGCATGTATCGTGGCAATGATGGTGATATTGCAACCTTTGGTGTTGGCGCAACATTGGTAACTTCTGATAAAGTTTCTGAAGACGCCGTTTATGCATTAGTAAGCTCAGTATTTGAGAACTTCGATGAGTTCAAAAAGTTACATCCTGCATTTGCAAACCTAAAGCCAGAAGAAATGGCAACTGCTGGTCTTTCTGCTCCACTTCATCCAGGCGCAGCTAAGTACTACAAAGAAAAAGGTTATATCAAGTAATTTAACTTCTTTACTTGAGCTGGGAAGTCATTGCTTCCCAGCTTTCTCTTGTAATTAGAACAATCAGCTAGAAATCAACTTAAGAATCTAGCCAAACATCATTTGTTGACAACAAAGACAATTATAATTTCACCTCTTAACACTAGTTAAAGCACTGCCAAAAAGATATCTCAAAAAGGAGCACAACCATGGCGCAAGACACCCCTAAGAACCGCGCGCTGAGCGAGGACGAGTTACAAGATCTCGTTGCTTCCAGCGACTCAGGTTCAAGAAACCCGGAAGGAATAGTAGGCCTATTACTCACTATCATCGCCATAATTTGGGCCGTTTTTCAGGTAATATTAGCCTCTCCTGTTGCTAACTATGTGCTGGCTAGTGATTTAATCAACAACTCACGTCAGCTACATTTAGCTTTCGCTATATTTCTTGCCTTCATGGCATACCCTGCTCTCAAGTCTTCACCTAGAAGCCATATTCCAATTCAAGATTGGATTATGGGTCTATTAGGCGCATTTATTGCACTGTACGGATTTTTTTTCTACGAGAAAATCGTTGCGGCTGGCGGCCTTGCCGACAATACTGACAAATGGGTCGCCTTAATCGGACTTATTCTACTTTTCGAAGGGGCACGCCGCGCACTAGGGCCAGCGATGGCCATAATTGCCACCATCTTTCTTGCCTATGTGTTTTTTGGCTCCTCAGACTGGGTTCCTGAAGTTATTCGCTGGAAAGGAGCTTCGCTAAAAAAAGCCATGAGTCATATGTGGATTACCTCAGAAGGGGTCTTTGGTATTGCGCTGGGCGTGTCAACAAAATTTGTATTCTTATTTGTACTATTCGGTGCTTTATTAGATAAAGCCGGCGCTGGCAATTACTTCATCAAAATGGCATTTGGCGCTCTTGGTCACCTTAAAGGTGGTCCAGCTAAGGCTGCTGTTATTGGCTCCGCTGCTACTGGTCTTATTTCTGGCTCCTCTATTGCAAATGTTGTTACTACCGGCACATTTACCATTCCGCTAATGAAGCGAGTAGGCTTTACCAATGAGCAAGCTGGTGCCGTTGAAGTGGCAAGTTCAGTAAATGGTCAAATAATGCCACCAGTGATGGGGGCAGCTGCATTCTTAATGGTTGAATATGTTGGTATATCCTATGTGGAAGTCATTACTCATGCCTTTATTCCAGCGATTATTTCTTATATTGCACTGGTTTATATCGTTCACCTAGAAGCAGTTAAACGCAACATGCCCACCCTAGGCAACAGAGTGGTCTCCTTAGGACGTACTATTGGTGGCATGCTGGCATTCTTCGTTGGTTTTGCCGCACTCTGTTATGGCACACAATATCCTGTAAGGGCAATCACCGCATTAGTACCCGACAATGCGGCATGGATACTAGCTACACTAGTCATACTGGCCTATATCGCTCTGCTTTGGTTAGCTGCAGGCACAGAGGATTTACAACCTGATGACCCCAATGCGAAAGACATTGAGCTGCCGGTTGTCGGTGACATCTACAAATCCGGGCTTTATTATTTACTGCCCATCGTTGTCTTAGTGTATTTCCTCATGATTGAACAAAAATCACCTGGGCTTTCTGCATTTTGGGCGACTGCACTGCTCTTTGTAATTCTACTGACTCAAAAACCACTCAAGGCATTGTTTAGAGGCCAGGCCACTTCATTATCAAAAGCTTTTTTTGAAGGCTTTAAAGATCTATTATCAGGGCTTACTGACGGTAGCAGAAACATGATTGGCATCGGTTTGGCTACTGCCACCGCTGGAGTGATTGTTGGCACGGTGACCTTAACAGGAGTTGGACAAGTCATGTCAGACTTGGTTGAATTTCTCTCAGGTGGCAATCTAATAATGATGCTAATCATGGTTGGCTTGCTATCGCTTATACTCGGTATGGGTCTACCAACAACGGCCAACTATATCGTGGTCTCTTCCCTTCTAGCAGGTGTGGTTGTACAACTTGGCGCGGAGTCAGGGCTAATCGTTCCGCTTATCGCCGTTCATCTCTTTGTTTTCTACTTTGGGATTATGGCCGATGTCACCCCACCAGTCGGCTTAGCCAGCTTTGCGGCGGCAGCGGTTTCTGGTGGTGATGCCATTAGAACAGGCTTTACTGCCTTCTTCTACAGTTTGCGTACCGTGGCGCTGCCTTTCGTGTTTATCTTTAACACTGACCTGTTGTTGATTGATGTCGGCTGGGCTAAAGGCATTATGGTATTCATTATTTCTAGCATTGCTATTCTAGTATTTACCGCTGGCACTATGGGTTGGTTTATTACCAAAAACAAAATTTATGAAAGCTTGCTATTAATTTTAGTGGCGTTTGCACTGTTCAGACCTGGATTCTTTTTAGACCGTATCGTACCTCCATTTAAAATCGCTGCGCCAACAGAGCTAACGGAAGTTCTAAATACTGCTAGTGTCGGTGATGAAATCCGACTTATCGTTAGTGGCCCAGATTTTGATACTGGCGAAATCAAAGATACGACTTTGGTGCTCCCCATTGAGGCTGATACTTCTGGCGAACAGAGACTAAACAGCTTTGGTCTGACTGCAATCGCTGAAGGAGATGATGTGAAACTCGATGAGCCTATATTAGGCACACCCTACTCAGACACACTAGGTACCTTTGATTTTTATGCAGATGATGCCGTAAAAATTAGCGAGATCAAAGCCCCTGTATCTCGACTGCCAAAAGAAGTTATCTTCTTGCCCACTTTTCTACTACTGGGGTTAATTGTTTTCATCCAGCGTAGACGCCAAAACCGCATAGGAGACCCCGTATGACACAGCCAGTTTTATGCGCAATAGACATTACCGAGACAGCATTAACACAACGGATATTGCTCAAAGCTTCGAAGTTAGCGAAGTTAGAGCAAACGACATTAGACGTAGTCACCGTTTTACCTGACTTTGGCATGAGTATGGTCAGTGATTTTTTTACCAAAGATCACTCTGATAGTGTGATTGCTAAAGCTAAAGATCAACTACATCAAATTGTTGAGGACACGCTTGGCAGCGATCAAGCCAGTACAGTGCGTCATTTAGTGGTGACAGGTAACGCTTATGAAGAAATTTTAAACGTTGCCAAGCAAGCGAATAGCAGCTTAATTGTCATTGGGGCACATAAGCCAGATTTCACAGACTTCTTGCTTGGCCCAAATGCAGCTCGTGTAGTACGTCACTCCTCCTGCTCTGTAATGGTAATTCGCTAAACGTTTCACCATTTCGTACCAGCTGCATATACATCAATTGCAGCTGGCTATTATATCTACAGATTTACAACGTGCTATCAAGCAACGCAACTGTTAAACTCGGTTCATTCAATCTAAAAAAGAACCAGTGTTAGCCATTTTTCGCCAAAGAGATAATGATTTCATTTTTCTTGGCAGTTTTTTTCATAACCCCGCATCTTAGACTTGATTTCTATAGTAACTAGTACAATATTTTAGAAACCTACTTATTATAAAGAAACTTATGAAACGCTCTCAATGGATTATTTTGGTTGTTATTATCGCTGCCATTACTGCTTTTTTTATTTTTGATCTCGGTCAATATCTGCACTTATCATACTTGCAAGAAAACTTGGACACCTTCAAAGACTATCACCAGCAAAACCCACTCCTAACCGCTGGCATCTACTTCATTATCTATGTGTTAGTAACGGCCCTATCATTACCCGGAGCTGCCATTATGACCTTAGCGGGTGGCGCTTTATTTGGATTGCTTTTAGGGACTGTATTAGTATCATTTGCCTCCACAATCGGAGCGACTCTAGCATTCTTAGTATCACGGTTTTTCTTACGAGACTCGGTAGAAAAACGTTTTTCTGGTATGTATCAAAAAATTAATCAGGGAATAGAAAAAGATGGCGGTTTTTACCTCTTTACTATGCGATTAGTACCTGCTTTTCCATTCTTTGCAGTGAATCTGCTAATGGGTATCACCAAACTTAAGACCACTACTTTTTACTGGGTCAGTCAACTAGGCATGCTTGCTGGCACTCTTGTGTACGTTAACGCGGGTCGTGCTTTAGCCAATATTACTTCCCTTAAGGATGTTGCCTCTCCTACCCTAATACTATCGTTTGCATTGCTCGGTGTTTTCCCATGGATTGCCAGATATCTTTTGCGAATAATACGCCCAGAAACAACCTCCTCTAATTAATCACTACAAGGTTAACACCTGTTATATACCGAGATTTACTATGTCGACAAATGTCCCAAAGCCCAAAAAATTTGATCGCAATCTTATTGTAATTGGCGCTGGCTCCGGCGGCCTAGTCGCCTCTTATATCGCAGCAGCTCTAAAAGCCAAAGTTACACTCATAGAGCGTCATCAAATGGGTGGAGATTGCCTGAACACTGGCTGTGTCCCCTCTAAAGCTTTAATTCGCTCCGCAAAAGTGGCTCAACAAATGCGTGATGCTAGCAAGTGGGCGATAGAACCCGTTGAACCTATCATTGACTTTGCTAAAGTCATGGATAGAGTTCAAGATGTTATCAAAACCATTGAACCGCATGATTCTATAGAGCGTTATACAAGTCTTAGTGTAGAAGTAATTACTGGTGAAGCAAAAATTATAGATCCCTACACTGTCGTGGTGAATGGTCAGCAACTCACTAGCCGAAATATCATTGTCGCCACTGGTGCCAGACCCTTTGTCCCCCCGATTAAAGGCATTGAAAACAGCAGTTATTTAACTTCTGATACGCTATGGAGTTTACGCGAACAACCCAAAAGACTGTTAGTACTTGGCGGTGGCCCTATCGGCTGTGAGTTAACTCAAGCATTCTCAAGACTAGGCAGCGAAGTTACCCAAGTCGAGATGATGCCTGCTATTATGGGCCGCGAAGATGCAGATGTTGCAGAGTTCGTTCGGGAACGTTTTACAGCTGAGGGCATCAAAGTACTGACTTCTCACAAAGCGATCGAGTTTACAGAAAATTCCACCGGAAAAGTATTGCTAGCTGAGTTTAATAATGAAGTTGTAGAAATACCTTACGATCAGGTTATCATTGCCGTCGGCCGTGCTGCTAATACCACTGGGTTTGGCTTAGAGGAATTAGGCGTAGAGGTAGAGAGAACCATTAAGCATAACGATTTCCTACAAACCAACATCCCCAGCATATATGTCTGCGGTGATGTTGCAGGCCCCTACCAGTTTACCCATACCGCAGCTCACCAAGCTTGGTTTGCCGTAGTCAATGCCTTATTTAGCCCCATTAAAAAATTTGCTGTAAATTATGATGTGATTCCTTGGGCAACATTCACAGATCCAGAAGTTGCTAGAGTCGGTTTAAATGAAGCAGATGCTCAAGCCAAAGGCATCGCCTATGAAGTCACGACCTATGGCTTAGATGATTTAGACCGCGCAATCGCAGATGGTGAGGCCGAAGGCTGGGTAAAAGTTATCACTGCAAAAGGCAAAGACAAAATTCTAGGCGCTACCATTGTCGGTAGTCATAGCGGCGAACTAATTGCCGAATTTGTTATGGCGATGCGTCATGGGCTTGGCATGAACAAATTACTCAGCACCATTCATATTTACCCCACATGGGCGGAGTCTAATAAGTTTGCGGCTGGCAATTGGAAAAAAGCGCACAAACCAGACTGGGCTTTAAGTTTGCTGGAGAAGTATTGGAAATGGCGCAGAGGGTAATTAAAATACAGATAAAGAATAATTAAAAAATGATTTCTCTTTTAGGGTTGTTAATCGTCCCGGTGATTTTTAAAATATCACTGGGTCTAGTCGCTTCAACACCCAGTACTTCACCAATACCAAGACCTATTGCAGCGCCAATCGGTCCGCCAAAAAATGCACCAGCAATCAACCCTGCTCCCTGAAATCTTGGCAATATTCCAATACCTAGGTTTAATCTTTCACTAGCACGGCCTAGCGTGCCATGAACATACATCTGCGCGATATCACTATCAATTTCTACCCCATTGATATACATAGTATCCTGATTCATTGATAACTCACCATTAAAACTATTAAAGGTAAAGCCATTACCATTACCATTGCCATTTAAAGTTTTAACAATCCATATGGGATTAATCACTTTTAGCAGATTTGCTACACCCGGATTAATATCATAAAAAGCACCATCTTTACCAGTTGCCTTAGCTCTAGCCGATTGTACTAACCCCTTGCTTTTTTGCTGATTGAGATAAAAATTTCCATCGATAAAGAGCTGTCTAATACTCATATTTTTGGTGCCGGTAAAAGTCTTAACAATATTACCTACGCCATGGGCCTGTATTTTTAGCTGTGCATAGGTGAACGGTTTTAAATCTGTTAGAACCCCAGTACCTTGCACCCAACCATTACCAGTATTCAACTGAAAATTATTGATATCGTAGCGATCATCATTGTTTTTGCCAGTGAACTTAATAGCCCCTAAACGCTTACCATTATGGCTGAAATGCAAAACATTGGCTTTGATTGTCGGAATAAGATTCGGTGGCAACATCACCATATCAGAGTCAAAATTAGCAGATTTTAAATTCTTACGATTTACAGACTTATCGAGAATGGATAATTTAATAAGATCAAACCAAAATCCCTGCTTTGTTTTAGAAATAAAACCTTCGATACCCTCACCCGAGATTTGAATATCCATCTTATCTGCTGTGATATCAAAATCCAAATCAGCTGCGCCTAATAACTCATAGTCACCGTAGAATATCCGTTGAATACTTAACCGTCCTCGCTCTATAGGCAAGCCTTGCTCTCCTGAAAGCAGAGATTCCAAATCCAGCTCTGGAATATCACCATTAAGTACGATTGTATTCTGATCGGTAAGCATAGGAATTTTCTGACCACCAATATCAAGCGTACCACCCGTTAGCGAATAAACCGATCCTTTGCCCTGCTTGAGCGTAAACACACCTGTTACCACAGAGGGGTAATTAACTTTAGCAATAGCATTCTGACCATCACTTTTCACATCGATGACTAGCTTTTGTTTTTTATTGGCTTGTATCCCATTTGGCAGATTTAACTTGGATTTTCTGAGTCGACTAGTCAGTGTTATATCACTGCCTAAGTCGCCTTTATCTAACAAGTCAATTTCCCAATACTCTTTACCAGTTATATATTGCTCCAATCCTGTGCCTTTTAACAATGCTCGATTATCAAACTCTCCTTTTAAAGACGCTTGTAAACCGGCTTTGGGGTTGGTTGGTGTAAATGTAAAATCTATAACGGCTTGGCCCTCACGCAACTCCGCTTTGATGGCGTTTCCTGAAACGATATTATTTTTATAACTTACCATTCCCTGTGCATGTTTGATCAACTCCCCAGACTCAGACTCTAAGGTTATCTGACCGTCATCAAAGCTAAATTCTCCTGCAACAACAGGCTTAATGCCCATGTTCTTTCTTAATGGGAATTGCAAATTCAAATAACTTTGTATCTCACCCCTAGGTTTTATCTTAGCCAATGGCGTAGCAACCAAATCTTTAAGCGGCGAGGCCGTGAGAAATTGAAGATATTGCTTGGCACTGCCCACCAAATTGCCTGCAACAGTCATTTCAGGAGTTGAGAACATATTAAAAATTTCAGCTTCATCGGCTTCAAACTGTAAATCTTTATAGTGCCCGCTCAGTTCCATCAAACCTAGTACATCGTTGTCCAAGGCAATTTTTGAACGCAAATTTTTCACAACAGGCCATTTCTCATTAAATAACATCTCCGAGGCTTTTGCATCAGCTGTCACTTTAAGCTGCTGGTTTGGATTTTCCTTAAACGAGGTTAAGTCGCCACTGTAAAACATCGATAAATCTTTCAGCATTACATGAGGTAATGCGTACTTAAACCAACGAGTAAATTTTGACCCTTTTTTTAAAGGCAACATTGAGCTAATTTCACCTACTGCTAATGCTTCGCTACTAACCGTCATAGTCAACTGCCTTGGCACATGTTGATATACCCAGTCTGCTGTTATTTGCTGATCATTGCCGAGTTTGCTGGCTAGATTAAATATTTGCAGCCTCTGCTCTTCTATTGCGACCTCACCCGTAGCATCAATATCTACCAAAGTGCCGCTACTTACCGAATCTTCGTCGCCCCAATTAAAACGATCAACCACAAAATTAAAGCGCTTATTCTCAATACCAAAAGCTGAATCTACTGCACCAGTAATACCCTCAACCTCCCAATCATCAGACAATACCGATACATCATTGAAAGTAATGCCTAAGTTATTACTGGGTATCAATGGACTGGCACCAGAAACAATAAAGTCAACCGATCCGGTGGCTTCATAGCTCTGTAGAAAGTCAGTTATGGCAGGAAGCGCCTTTGCATAGCCTAGAATTGGCTCAGCATACATTTGTCCGGTTAATAGCCATCCGAAACTGGGACCTAAAATGTAGCGACCACTGGCTAACAATCCAGAATCCTTCTGAGTTAAACTCCATTTGTCATTTTCCAAAACCAATGAGGCAAATTTCTCACCGCCTTGGAACAGCTTTCCAACCACCTCAGGCGGTTTATTATTATAAAAGTTCTTAGAAGCAAGGTTTAAATGAAAAGCCTCAAACGGCTGTAAGCCTACCAACTCTAGCCAGTCCGCTGTTATCTCAGCAGGGCTTACATCTATCGACAAACTCTGCTCTTGATGATCAATCCACCCGGTAATATTCAGACCATTGATAACGGCTTGACTCGGATCCGCGTTAAATTGAAACTCTAGCTTTTCACCCAACCGGACATAAACTGCAGCTGCATCTAGGGTTTCACTTCTATCTTCTACAGATATTCTTTCAGTTCGCACAACTAGGCGATTGAAATACTTCGCAACTCCGGAAATTTGATCATACGGATTTCGTAGAAACGGCACATTAAAAGTATCGGCAGCTTCCTCAGGAGTAATATCAGGACTTAGTTCGATATTTTTGGCAAACACATCAACTGCAATTGGCTCGCCTTTTAAGAAATCATATACCGAAGAGACGTCAATGGTGACATCTTTAGCAAGGTATTGAACATTTTGAATGCCACTGAGCACAAACTGGTCTGTAGTAATCACTGGGGCAAGTTGCTCGTTCCAGTGTATCTCAGTGTCCTCAATTTGAATGGTTAAACCGTATAGGCGGTGCAACTCATCCTCAACTCGGTTAATGATATCCGGCAACAGTGCAGGCAACACGAAACGAACGCAGAAATAAATTACACCACAGAGAAACAGCAAATATAACGCTACCCGAAGCAGATAGCGAAATACAATTTTGAATAATGTTTTGGCCATTACTTTAGTCAGCTAATAATGACAGGCAATGCAAGCAAGCTTAGCAGTTATCAAAACCATCACCGACTTTTTCAACCTCGGTGTGCAAAACTTGCTCGGTGTTACTTGGCTTTATAGCATCAGCGTTTGAACTTCCGTTGAAATTATCATCCGTAGAGCCAGTAGCTGCATCAGACTTAGGAGTATTCATCAAGATCACGTCATAAGTAGATTGTAAGTACAATGGCTCAGCCTGAAAGCGAATAGGTGTGTTAATAAATAGCTCTAACTCCGCCAAATAGTCAGGATACTCATCGGTGCACATATCAACAACTGCATCAGAGGCGAGAATTAGAAACCCGCCGATTTCATTGAATTGACGATACTCTCTGATAATTTCCCGAAAAATCTCAAAACAAATCGATTCCACTGATTTTATAGTGCCTGTTCCCTCACATTGTGGGCATGGTTCGCAGAGAACATGACCCAAACTTTCTCGGGTGCGCTTTCTGGTCATCTCGACTAGACCGAGCGGTGATATCTGCCCAACTTGGCATTTTGCAGAGTCTTTTTCAAGATGCTTATGCAATGTTTCCAATACCTTAGCCTGATTTTGCAAATCTAACATATCAATAAAATCTAAGATAATAATGCCACCGAGATTACGGATTTTAAGCTGCCGTGCAATCGCTTCAGTCGCTTCTAGGTTAGTCTTAAATATAGTTTCTTCTAAATTATTTCTGCCAACAAAACCACCGGTGTTGACATCTACCGTTGTCATCGCCTCAGTTTGCTCAATTATCAGATAGCCACCGGACTTTAAAGGCACCTTATCACCCAGCGCCTTATCTATCTCATCCTCAATACCATAGAGATCAAAGATAGGTCGTTGACCGGGATAATGCTCAAGTTTGTTGGTTAGCTCTGGCAAAAACTGAGTGGCAAATTGTTTCACTCGCTCAAAGCCTTCACGAGAGTCTATTTTAATCAGCTGAGTCTTTTCCTCAACTATGTCACGCAAAATTTTGATTTCCAGTGACAGCTCCTTATAGATACTTTTTCCCACCGGAGTTGGCTCAACTTTGGCACTGATATCTGCCCACAAGCGCTGTAAATACTGCATATCCGCCCGCAGTGCCCATGCATCTACACCCTCTGCCGCAGTGCGCACTATATAGTTGCCGCCTATCTCTGATTGAAAGCCACTAATCAAATCACTAAGTCTTTTACGCTCTTCAAGACTTTCTATTTTAGTAGAAACCCCCGAACCTTCGCCGTTATCTTGCTCATCTAAATCAACCGCTTCATCTGTTAACAACACCAGATAACGTGAAGCAACAGCTGTGCGCATAGACAGCCTAGGTCCCTTGGTACCCATGGCATCTTTGCGTACCTGCACCACAATCTCTTGCCCTACCCGCAGGTAATTCTGAACATTGGGAAACTTGCCATCAACCATCGCTTCTCGGGCTGCTGGCACCTCAGACACATGTAAAAAAGCGGAGCGCTCAAAACCGATATCAACAAACGCAGCTTCCATACCAGGCAAAACCCGTAACACTTTGCCTTTATAGATATTACCGACCAAACCTCTGCGTAAAGCGCGCTCAATAAACAGCTCCTGTAATAAGCCATTTTCAACAACAGCCACCCTAGTCTCTTGGGGGGTGAGATTAATGAGCACTTCGTTACGCATAATTTCCTCTAATTTTTTGTTATCGCTTTGCCGTCATTGTATAAGATAGATAACGATAGACTATTTACATTTACTTCTTAGCACTCAGCACAGAAATGCCCGATGATTTTAACAGCTCGCCAGTCTCAAATAAGGGTAAACCCATAACCCCTGTAAAGCTACCGGAGATATGCTGCACAAATAAAGCCCCCATGGCTTGGATACCATAACTGCCAGCTTTATCATGTGGTTCCCCTGTTTCCCAATAATCACTAGCGCGCTCTGCCGATATCTCGGTAAAAGTCACATCACTCACTTGTACGATGCTAGTAACGCCCGTTGCGGTTACGACAGCAACTGAAGTGTAAACCTGATGGGTTTTGCCTGACAACATAGCCAACATTTCTAAACCCTGTGCCTTATCGCGTGGCTTGCCTAATATTGTCTCCCCGATAACCACACTGGTATCTGAACCCAGTGTTATCAGTGGTGAAAACTTTGAGTTATTTACGGCACTGTCTAACTGCTTCTGCCAACCACACTGCGCTTTAATTATCGCCAATCTTTCTACATAAGCCTTGGGAGCTTCATTGGCAAGAATAGTTTCATCAACATCAGGAGGTAAGATAAGCGGATTTAAGCCTATTTGTCGCAATAACAATGCTCTTCTAGGGGAGCCAGATGCTAAACAAATATCATAGGCTTTAGTGGAGTCTATAGGGCTAGGGGTGCTATTAGTCATATCACTTGATATTTTGATAGGTGGGAAATTTTACAAATTATCATATCAATAAGACTCTATTCCCCGCGATGATAGGGATGATTAGTGGTAACGCTCCAAGCACGATAAAGCTGCTCTGCCAATATCACCTTAACTAGGGGATGTGGAAAAGTCAGGGCAGATAATGACCAACGCCAAGCAGCGGATTGCAGTATAGAGGTATCCAAACCGTCCGGACCACCAATGATAAAAGCCACATTGCGGCCTTCCTGTGCATGCTGACTCAGTTTATCTGCCAGTTTTTCCGTTGAAAAAGATTTTCCCTTAACATCTAAACATACCCGAATCGCATTGGTTGATACAACTTTATTAATACGTGAGGCTTCGTCTGCTTTTATTCGGGTAACATCGTTGCCAAACGATTTTCGTGAGGAGATGGGAATCTCAGTAAAAGACAATGGCCACTGATTCATCCGCTGCTGATAAACCTCAGCCCCTGTTTGCACCCACGCTGGAGGTCTATTGCTAACAGAAATGACTTGTAGCTGCATAAATCAGAACCTTAAATGACAAAAAATAGCTAGCTAAATGACAGCATAGTAAGTGAGAAATGTTAAAGACCTAACTATCACTAGTGTCACTAGCAACCTGTCTTTCCGCGGTTAAATCTGCCGACCAAAGCTTTTCTATGGCGTAGTATTCTCTCACCCAAGGTAGCATGACATGTACCACTATCATTCCCAAATCAATCAAAACCCATTCGCCTTGATCTTCGCCCTCTACCCCTACTGGAGGCTCACCAGCCTCTTTGGCATACTCTACAACTCTAGCCGCTATTGCTTTGACCTGTCTGCTCGTTGTACCAGAGGCAACTATCATCAGATCTGCGTAATCAGCAACATCTCTAATGTCTAATTCAACAATATCTTCCGCTTTTACGTCTTCTAAACCTTCGATAACGAGGGCTGTTAATTTCTCAAGATTCAAATGTATACCTGTGTGTTAATGTCGATGTAATTGGACGATGACTTCAATAAATAGCAGATATCTACAATACCTATTATGACTGATATAACTTATGCTCAGAAATATAACAACTCACAGCTGGAGTTACCAAAAAATCGCATGCTTTATTTTGGCTAGCCAAACCTCTAATCTCTGTTGAAGATATCGCCAAAGGCGTTGTATCAATGTTAAAAATTTTACCACAGCCGAGGGAATTTTGGGTCTTTTTTAAAACAACCGTATTCGCCATAACGTAATCTTGTAATGCATCACTATACGTTGCCGCATAATTAGGTCTTGGAACCACTAGCCAATTGACCATTGCTAGTAAATTTTGCCACTGATGCCAGCTATCAAATTTGTTAAAAGAATCCTGCCCAATAATCCAAAAAAATTCAGTCTCAGGGTAGCTTTGCTTTAGTTGGCTAACCGTATTCACGGTATAAGAAATATCGGGCTGATCAAGCTCTATCGTATTTAACTGAAACTGTGGATAGCTCGCTATCGCCAACTCAACCATCTTTTGACGATCTTCATTAGCAGTAATAGGCTGATCTCGGTGTGGCGGCGTGGCATTGGGGATAAACCAAACCGCATCTGCTGCTATAGCCTCGTAGCACTCCAAAGCAACTCGAAGATGGCCATGATGTATCGGGTTAAAAGTCCCACCATATAAAGCGACCCTACGACCACTTAAAGACTCAGTAGTAGACATCTCCACACGCATCACTTTAGTTTCAATAAAACAGCAGGCTTAACAGCACACTAAGCCCTAATGGTGCCATCGCCAAGTACAATATATTTCTCAGTCGTCAATCCTTCTAATCCGACAGGGCCACGAACATGAAGCTTGTTGGTGCTGATTCCAATCTCTGCCCCTAGTCCATACTCAAAACCATCGGCAAACTGAGTGCTAGCATTCACCATCACCGAACTGGAATCCACAGCCCTGAGAAAAGCTTGAATTCGTGAATAATTCTCCGTCACAATGCTATCGGTATGGTGACTACCATACTTAGCGATATGTGCCATAGCTTGCTCAATATCAGTGACCACTCGTATCGATAAAATTGGCCCTAGATATTCAGTTTGCCAATCCTCTTCTGTGGCAGCTACAGCAGAGATAATAACCTGAGTTTTGTCGCAACCTCTTAGCTCAACCCCAGCTTGCTGATATTGCTTAGCTAACTCCGGCAGTAATTCAGAGGCAATTGCCTCATGGATTAACAGCGTTTCCATAGAGCCACAAATACCAAACCTACGACACTTCGCATTCACCGCTATCGCAATCGCCTTGTCGTGATCTGCCTGATCATCAATATAAACATGACAAATACCATCAAGATGCTTAATCACTGGGACTTTAGCATCTCGACTAATCGCCGCAATTAAATTCTTACCCCCTCTAGGAATAATGACATCCACAAACTGCTCGGCCTGTATCATCTCTGTCACCATTGCTCTGTCGGTCGTCTCGATCACTTGCACACAATAAGGACTCAAACCCGCCTGCTGTAACCCATGGGAAATGGCCTTAGCAATAGCTTTATTAGAATGCATTGCCTCTTTACCACCTCGAAGAATGCAGGCATTAGCGGATTTCAAGCACAAAGCAGCAGCATCAATCGTCACATTAGGTCTGGACTCATAAATAATGCCGATAACCCCAATGGGAACCCGCATTTTTCCGACCTGAATACCCGAAGGCATAGTATTCATATCATTAATTGAACCGACAGGATCAGGTAACTTAGCAATTTGGCTCAAACCCTCTGCCATTGCCTCAATTCTTGATTCGTCCAACGCCAATCTATCCAACAAAGCAGGAGACAAATTATTCTGCTCTCCTGCCTCCATATCTATCGCGTTAGCCGCAAGGATATCCGCTTTATTAGATAACAGATACTCTCTTATCTTTAACAAAGCGTTATTTTTTTGCCCCGTAGAAGCCTGTGCCAATTGCTGAGCAGCAACTTTTGCTTGAGCTCCTAAGGTTTCCATAATTTGTGAAGTTTGTGTAGTAGATGTAGTCATGCCGCTAATGTAGCCAGATAAACCACAAGCGTCAATAATAGATTATTGAAATCTCTCTGCCATATGCTCCAGAGATCTCCATCAAAGCAGATTG
>CAKMZF010000022.1:0-18590 GCA_929200405.1 uncultured Gammaproteobacteria bacterium
TCGATGGCTGGGTTCGCATTTCTGCCACTCGGGTTTAACACGAAGACTAACAGCTACTTTGAACTGTTAGCGCTTCCTCGGCAGCATGGTCTCATGCTTAACCAGTAATCCCATAACGACTGTAGCCACATGAAAAACTGCCTTTACTGATTTTGCTCTCAGAGGCTATATCAATGCATATTTCTCTCTACCTTAGTTATTTTTGATCAGATTTTTTATAAACAAAAATAACTATTTAGATGTAGAAGTAGATCGATATCAGCACTCTCATCTCCCTTACCCAGACAGCTAATGGCTATTATCTAGCAGTAATTTTAGTTCCCTCCGGCAATGACTGGCGCAGATGATTGACTCGAAGATTGTCCAGATTCTCATCTTCACCACTTAGAACAATAGCACCACCGCGCGATTCTATAATAGATATAAGCTTATGCAATTGCTTAGTATTTCTAACCTGCTCACTATCTGATTTAAAAAACTTATCTGTGAGCAATGTTTCAACAGGCTTTCTAGCGCTAAACGCGTCAAATAACATACTTTTAATCCTAGTAGCATCTTGTGAATTATCACAACCTTGTTCGATAGCCTTACCAGGCTTAGGCGTTTTAATGATCTCTATTCGCAATTTATGCTTGGTTTTATCATCATACTCAGCAATCTTCTTGTCATAATCTTCTATGATTTCAGAATTAACATACTCAAAATCATCTAGTGGAATTTTCAACTGCCTCATTATGCTATCCCCAAACATTCTTGCCTTGAATTGCGACAATGTGTAAACCTCATACTCTCGATTATCAATTCGAACTATTTTGTTATCGGCAAGCTCAGAAATCCGGATTTTTACTGCAAAGTCCTTTTCTCTTAGATGCGGTAAAACTTTAGCGTTGATATCTGCAAGAGTTGCTGGGTTAACTTCATACTTTCTTCCGGGGAAAATAACATGCCCGATAATAATTCTCTTAGTATTATCTTTTCGGATTGCGGGCCTAACTGGAAAATCAAAATAGAACTTAGTCTGACCTTGTACAGCAGAGATAGGAACAATCATCGGATTCTCACTAATAACCTTATCGCATTCAGGTAATGTATTAGGATCTAACCGAAAAATAAGCCCACTCTGTAATTTCTCGTAATTAATCGCCATATTGACGACTTTGAATTCACCATTCTCGTCTGTTTCAACCAACTCCCCACTAAAAGCAGCCAATCTTACATTAGCAATACCTTTCTCATTTTCATCAAACAAATTGTTCCCATTAACGTCGTAAAAAACTCTACCGCTACGGAGAATTTCCTGATCCCCATCTACTACCTGGCTAACCCGCAAAGACTGGGCGTCATTTGTTTGCCCCTTGAATGCACTAGTCTGCCCCATTGATACTAAAACTGATAGAACCAATAAATTACAAGAAATCAATCTAAAACCAAAAGCATTAGATGAGCATTTGAAAAATCTAAACATACCTAAGTCTCTATCTTTGTGTCTCTGTATTTGTTCATAACCCCATCTCAGATATAAATTCATATCTTTCATCTTCAGAGCCTTATAAAAACGATCAAGAAAATATTACACTTATGACATGAGTTTAGCTTCTGTAATTACATTGGTATGCTGTAATTACATTTTTATTGATATTGAATACCGCATTCTATAAGACAAAAATAGTGGATAATTTTAAAAAAAATAATAAATATTTTGATAGATTTCCAAATAATGGCTAAAAACAACAAAATAATATAAAGTTAATACTATTGTAACTTTTATTATTGGTTTTATTCCGCCAAATAATTGTACCTATTGGTTATGTAAGTGGATATGTCCGCGCCTGTGTTGCGATATTTAAACCGATGTCTGGCTTTGCAATACAGAGCAGCCCTAATATTATAATTTAAAGTTTACTGAGGGATATAAATGAATAAGGAAAGGCTAACTAAGTGTACAACCCGTTATGCCTTTACATTAGCGTTTTATGAACGAGAAATTACCATGACAACATACCCATTTGCTTTTTACCAAGGTCAGTCAAGTCCGACATATTAGCCCGTAAATCAGTATCTACTTCGTAATTCTCAGCGGCAAAATCAGGTGCACTTTTGCCCTCAACAAAGCACTTGGCTTGATAGGCTAAATAAGCAGCGTTTTTCTCACAATAAGGTGCCGCTGCAATATAGATAACATTGCTAAAATGCTGCCCTTTATGCTCATCCTCAACCGCATGCACCAAATCTGGATGCCACCATACCGTATCACCAGGGTTCATTTTAGGAAGGCTAATCAGACCCTGTAAAGCCAGCTCATGCCAGTCTGGGTCACACAAAAGTGCTCTCGCTGGTACCGCATTGCATAGGGAATCCTCAGGCACATCACTCTGTAGCGCCCTCAGTAGCATCCATGCCGCAGTTTTAACGATAGGTATCAGCTGTAAAGTTCCATCACCTGGTCCTTGCTCACTAAGCGCGGTCCAACCTTGGAAAGTGCGAAACATTTGACAAACCGCTGGCGAGGGTATCTCGGTTGTATCAGTTCGGTAGCGAGCATCCCAAGGATTATAACGCTTCCAATCTCCATTGATTACATGCCTATAAACATGTTGATAACCAGAAGCATCTAACCATCTTTCTACTGAGCCACCATCTATATGAGGTTTCAACCCTAAGGAATTATCGCCGGGTTGACGACGACGCGTTCTATCGGCATAAGTGCATTCACGATCTGGATCAAATACATTATTCTCACCATGCTCGAACTCCCATAGTCTGTTTAGGAACTTTCTTGCCGTCGCTAAATTCTCAGACTGCCTGGCCTCTACCTGTGGCTTTGACCAATACACACTATAAATTTGTGGCTTCTGGTCTTGCAAAGACGAGAAATACTTATCTAAGCCTTTGTCGGGTTGATCAAGATAACCGATATTCTCTATATACGACTTAATTTCATCACCCCACGCCTCAGCTTGTGACTGAGCAAAGGTATTTCGAATAATCACGCAGCCCCGTTGGTGAATCCATGCCTTTTGTTCCGAGCTTATGTTATTCTCAACAATATCAATATATTCAATTTCTGGAATAATGGTTTTCCCAGCAGCTTTTAATCGCTTAATCTCCGCAACTTCTGCATTAATATACTGCGTAAATTCTTTGAATGTCTGCACGTAATTAGAATTCGTGTTGCGTAGCACATTCTTGCTAAAGTGAATTATTTCACCAAGATTACCGTGACCTTGTTCTAGCTTATCTAACATTTTCTCTCCAATTTATTTCACAACTACCCTTTACGAACTAGCATCAACACTCCAACACCACTGATATTCTGAAATTAACAATAGTAGTGTTTCCCAGAAGTAATCTGTTACTTTCCGCCACAAACTTAGCTGCAAAAACATCCAATAAAGTTAACTCAGAGTTATACGTAAGTCGTATCTATAAAGAAGCCTGATATAGAAACCAATTTTGCAGAGAATAATTAAAAGTCTAATTAAATCTAAGACTAATAATAGAATTTTCTATTCCCATAAAAATTGGAACGTTCCAATACTAATTAAAAAATTTTGATATTTCAACTAACTACTGCCATTTTTAGAGTTTTATCCTATTTTCAGTTGATTTAATCATAATTGTGATGGTACATTGGGGATTCGTTTTATAGTTTTATTTATATATAAAATTGATAGAATTTTATATATAAAGCCACAATGAAATCATAAGTTTTTGATTTTGAAAAATAATTACACTTAATTTACATATGTCATCAAAGATCTCAAAGAGTACTGGATTTTCCAGCACTGAAAAATCCACTTGGAACGTTCCAGAAAGGAATGCGCTAAAGCGTGTTACACTTACTGACGTTGCCAAACATGTTGGGGTTTCTAAGTCTACAGTATCTTTGGTGTTACAAAACGACAACGCCGTCAATGCTTCTACTAGAGACCGTGTGCTCAATGGTATTAAAGAAACCGGCTATGTTTATAATCGCAGAGCGGCTTCACTCCGACAAAGCAATCGTCAAGACCAGTTCGCTATACAGTTACACTCATTACGCTCCCCATTTACTGGAGAGCTTCTCGATCAGTTCGAATTATTATCTTTTAAAGAAGATTTTTTACCGCTATTCTCTAGCAATATCGACTCCATTGAACAACAAGAGTCACTGAGCCAAATCTATTTAGAGCACAATATCGCTGGCATGATGCTCTGCCCTGCGCCAAATACAAATGCTGTATGGCTAGAGAGCTTATGGCGAAAAGGGCTACCCACTGTGCAAATTATGCGACAGGTGGCATTTAGCCAATGCCCTTCGGTAACGGCTGATAATCGCAGTGGCGTTAGAAATGCCGTCAATCATTTGATTAGTCTTGGCCATCAACGAATTGCTTTTATTGGAGGGAATCAACAGGACTCTGATTTTCAGGAACGCTACAGCGGCTATCTTGATGCCATGAGTCAAGCAAGTGTACCGGTTTACCAAGAGCATTGCATACCCTGTGCCCAAAGTTTAGCCGCAGGTGAAGAGACTTTTTTACAGTTAAATAAATCAGATCATCGCGTCACTGCTGTCGTCTGCTTTACTGATACCATCGCCTATGGAGTGTTAAAAGCCTGCCGAGAACACAACTTAATCGTCGGTAAAGACATTGCCTTAGTCGGATTCGATGATTTCGCCCACTCTGAACTGACATTGCCCGCTTTAAGCTCTATTCGAGTCAATGTTGAAGAAATGGCACGAACATCGCTATCACTATTGCAGCAAGCACTGGGTGGTCAGAGTATTCTCCAGAGCCATCATAAAATCCCAACCAAATTCATTGCCCGTGCCTCCTGTGGCACGAGTCATGTTAATACCCCAAGCGCTATTGGCGCCTAAACTTCCTTAGGAGGAAATCATGAAAAAATCTAAATTAACTTTATTGGCTGCAGCCTTACCATTACTTCTAAACTCTGCATATGCAGAGAACAAAGAAGTTGAAGTTCTACATTGGTGGACATCAGGTGGCGAAGCGAAAGCGCTAAACGTACTAAAAGAAGACCTAGAAAGCCAAGGCATTTCTTGGAAAGATATGCCTGTAGCTGGTGGTGGCGGTTCTGATGCGATGACCGTATTACGTTCACGTGTACAAGCTGGAAACCCTGCAACTGCTGTGCAAATGCTTGGCTTTGACATCCAAGACTGGGCTGCTGAAGGTGCACTTGCAAACCTAAATGATCTTGCAAAAGCTGAGAATTGGGATGCGGTTATCCCTGCTGCGTTACAGAGTTTCTCTAAATACGAAGGCAACTGGGTTGCGGCTCCTGTAAACGTTCACTCAACCAACTGGGTATGGGCAAGCAAGAAAGTAATGGATGAAGTAGGCATAACAGAAGTTCCTAAGAACTGGGACGAGTTTGTTACAGCTCTAGACAAAGTCAAAGCTGCGGGTAAAACTGCGCTAGCGCACGGTGGTCAGCCTTGGCAAGATGCAACTATCTTTGATGGTGTTGTGCTAACGACTGGTGGACCAGAATTTTACCAAAAAGCTATGATTGATCTAGATAAAGAAGCGTTGACTTCAGACACTATGAAGACTGCCTTTGATCGCATGCGTCAGCTACGCGGCTATGTAGATGATAATTTCTCAGGTCGTGATTGGAACCTTGCTTCTGCAATGGTTATCAAAGAAGAAGCGGCTTTCCAAATCATGGGTGACTGGGCGAAAGGCGAATTTATCGCTGCGGAGAAAGTGCCTGGTGAAGACTTCCTATGCTTCCGAGTACCTGGGACAGAAGGCATGGTAACGTTTAATTCTGATCAATTCGCTATGTTCAAAGTAGGTGAGGACAGCGCTGCTGCTCAAGCTGCTATGGCAAAATCTGTAGAGTCTCCAGTTTTCCAATCTGCATTTAACGTGGTTAAGGGTTCTGCACCTGCACGTACTGATGTACCAAATGATGCATTCGATGATTGTGGTAAGAAAGCAATGGCTGACCTAGCTGCAGCTTCAGAGGCTGGTACTTTACTTGGTTCAATGGCTCACGGTCACGCTGCACCTGCTGGTATTAAGAATGCGCTTTATGATGTGGTAACTAATCACTTCAACAGCGATATGTCTTCTGATGATGCTGTAAAGCAATTGGCTGAAGCAATTCAAGGCGCTATGTAAGCAAAAGCTCGAAGATAGCAGGAGGTCTCTCTATCCTGCTATCTGTTGCTAAAAGGGCAGCGCTGGTACTGATAACTTCAGAAGAAGTCCGTGATTAGCACTGCCTTACCCAAAATAACTTGAGACACTTCGAGATAACTATGTCCAACAATTCCACTTTCTCCCGCACATGGTGGCAGAACATATTACCAAAGATCGTGCTTGCACCCTCTTTTGCAATCAGCCTGCTGTTTGTCTATGGCTTTATTATATATAGCGGTATCATCTCTTTTTCATCTTCAAGAATGCTACCAAAAACAGATTTTATTGGTATCTCAAACTACACCAAACTATGGAAAACGCTCAACTGGCAAGTAGCATTAGACAATCTCGCTATTTTCGGCATTTTGTACATTGTTATCTGCGGTACTCTCGGGCTTTTCATTGCAATTTTATTGGATCAAAAAATCCGCATCGAAGGCTTCTTGCGCCCGCTATTCCTCTACCCCATGGCCTTGTCATTTATCGTAACTGGTACAGCTTGGAAGTGGTTTTTAAATCCAGGATTAGGGCTTGAAAAGCTCGCCCATGATTGGGGATTTGAAAACTTTAAGTTTGATTGGTTAATTAACTCAGATATGGCGATTTATACCATTGTCATTGCCGCTGTCTGGCAATCATCGGGGTTTGTCATGGCGATGTTTTTAGCTGGCCTTCGCGGTATTGATAGTGAACAATTAAAAGCAGCCCAACTAGATGGCGCTTCTAGCTTTCAACTCTATCGCCGTATTATTATTCCTCAGCTAGGACCCGTATTTTTAAGTGCTTTTGTCGTGCTATCTCACCTCGCGATTAAATCTTACGATCTTGTGATTGCCTTAACAGGTGGTGGGCCAGGCAGGTCAACCCAATTACCAGCGACCTTTATGTATGACTATACCTTCACTCGAAATCAAATGGGGGTAGGTGCTGCGTCTGCAATGATTATGCTGTTAACCATCGCCGCTATTATGATTCCATACCTCTACGCAGAAACTCGGGAGAAGAAGCAATGAGCATAGCAAGCAATAATAATCCCTCTGTCAGTAGTCAGCGTTTTTGGCGCGTTCTGATATACACCACTTTAATCGTGATGGCGGTTTTCTATCTTTTACCGCTTTTCATCATGCTACTAACTAGTGTAAAGACTTTAGATGAGATTCGCGATGGCAATCTACTAACCTTACCTGTGCAGTGGACACTTGAGCCTTGGAAAAAAGCTTGGGGTACCGCCTGCGTAGGTCTAACCTGTGAAGGCATCAATGGCTATTTCTGGAACTCTATCAAAATGGTGGTTCCCTCGGTGGCTATCTCAACCATACTCGGGGCAATCAATGGTTACATTTTAACCAAATGGCGCTTCCCTGGGCATCGCTGGGTATTTGCATTAATGCTATTTGGCTGCTTCATTCCGTTCCAAATCGTGTTATTGCCGATGTCTCAGGTGCTGGGGTTTTTAGGGATTGCTGGTTCAACTGCAGGCTTAGTACTAGTACACGTGACCTATGGCATAGGTTTCTCTACGCTGTTCTTCCGTAACTATTATGAAGCTTTTCCAACTGAACTAGTCAATGCCGCTAAGATAGATGGCGCCGGATTTTTCCGCATTTTTTGGCGCATATTACTACCCAGCTCAGCGCCTATCATTGTTGTTACTGTGATTTGGCAGTTCACCAATATTTGGAATGACTTTCTATTTGGTGCCTCTTTTGCCGCAGGAGAACACGCGCCTATGACAGTCGCCTTAAACAACTTGGTTAACAGCACCACCGGTGTTAAAGAATATAACGTCGATATGGCTGCCGCGATTATAGCCGCCGCGCCAACGCTTCTGGTTTATATCGTCGCAGGCAGATATTTTGTCCGCGGACTAATGGCAGGATCCGTCAAAGGCTAAGGTAAATAGCCTAGACAAGACAACAAAGAATTTTTAGAGGAATTATCTCATGGCATCAATCGACATCGTAAACGTACACAAATCATATGGCTCCGCTCATGTCCTCAAAGGCATAGATATCCAAGTGGATGATGGAGACTTTTTAGTATTAGTTGGCCCCTCTGGCTGTGGCAAATCTACTCTTTTGAATATGATCGCAGGACTTGAAGAAATCAGTGATGGCGACATTCGCATTGGTGATGAGTCAATGAAGGACAAGCGCCCTTCTGAGCGTGATATTGCAATGGTATTTCAATCCTATGCTCTATATCCGAATATGACTGTGGCAAAAAATATCTCTTTTGGCTTAGAAATGCGTAACTTCAGCAAGGCTGAGATTAAAGAGCGCACTGAAAGTGTTTCAAAAATGCTGCAAATTGAGCAACTACTTGCTCGTAAGCCCGGTCAACTCTCGGGTGGTCAAAGACAGCGTGTAGCGATGGGGCGGGCCTTAGTACGGGAACCTAAAGTTTTCCTATTTGATGAACCACTCTCCAACTTGGATGCCAAGCTACGAGTAGATATGCGTACCGAGATCAAGAAACTACACCAGAGATTAGGTGCAACCATTGTCTATGTAACCCACGATCAAATTGAGGCGATGACTTTAGCGACTAAGATCGCGATAATGAAAGCAGGTGAATTACAGCAGTTAGGTACGCCTGACCAGCTCTATAATCAGCCAAGTAATCTCTTTGTCGCTGGATTCATGGGGTCTCCTTCAATGAATATATTGCCAGCGACTATCGCAGAACAAGGGGGCAAACTATTCGCCAAGCTCTCGCAGAAAAATACCGATGATTTACTGCTCCCGCTGCCCGAGCAAACTGGCTACCGCAGCTACATCAATAAAGGGGTCTTGCTAGGCATACGCCCTGAAGCGATCACCGACCCAGAGAGTGCAGACAAAGACTCTGAGCATCTTTATATTGCTGATTGCATTGTTAATGTTACAGAGCCTACCGGTGCAGATCTATTTGCCATCACCGAGCTTGGTGGCCGTGAAGTCATCGCCCGTATGAGAGCCAATACCCCGTTAAAATCCGGCGAAACTGGACCCTTTGCCTTTAATATGAACAAAGCTGTTCTATTTGACCCCAGTAGCGAAGCCCGTATTGATTAACAAATTTGTGTGAGTAATACTACTTACGCAAAATAACAACCAATCGATTAGAGAAAACAATGCCAAGTGAAAAACCGTCATTTGAAAGCAAAGCGTTCTTAGAGCAGCATATACAAAGCACCTTAGACTTTTATAAGCCGAATGTGCTAGATTTAAATGGCGGCTTTTTCCAGCATTTCCATGATGATGGACATGTTTATGATAACCATACCAGACATTTGGTAAGCAGCACTCGCTTTATTTTTAACTATGCCCAATCGGCTAGATATTTCTCCAATCAGCAACACAAAAGTTGGGTTAAGCATGGTCTTGATTATTTGCAGACAGCACATTATCAAGCTGATACTGGTGGCTATGCTTGGCTAATCAACGATCAACCAGAGAAATCACGGCAACAAAAAGTTATTGATGCTACCAATCATTGCTATGGCCTTGCCTTTGTGATGGTTGCAGGTTCCACGGCATTGCTAGCAGAGGTAGATGAGGGAAAACACTACATTGAGAGTGCATGGGATCTAATGAGTGAGCACTTTTGGGATACAGAGCAAACCCTGTACGCCGATGAAGCCAATGCCGATTTCTCCATTATCTCACCCTATCGAGGTCAAAATGCCAATATGCACGCCTGTGAGGGTTTAATCTGGGCCTATCATGCCACCGAAGACCAACGCTATCTCGACAGAGCTCTGCAAATAGCAGATGCCGTTTGCCATCGACTAGCTAGTCAAGCCGATGGCTTGATCTGGGAACACTATACCGGAGATTGGCAAATTGACTGGGAATACAATAAGCAAGATCCAAAGCATCTGTTTCGACCTTGGGGCTTTCAACCCGGTCACCAAACCGAGTGGGCAAAGCTACTGTGCCAGTTACATAAGCTCGCACCCAAACAGTCATGGCTCTTATCACGAGCAGTTGCGCTTTTTGATGTTGCGCTGGAAACTGCATGGGACCATGTGAACGGCGGCATATGCTATGGCTTTGCACCAGATAAAAGCATCTGTGACGATGATAAATACTTCTGGGTGCAGGCCGAGAGTTTCGCTGCGGCTTATCGACTCTATAAGCTAACCGGTGAGGAAAAGTATCTGAGCTGGTATCAGAAAATTTGGAATTATAGCTGGCAACATATGGTTGATCACAAGCATGGTGCTTGGTTTCGCATACTCACAGTAGATAATCAAAAAATAGAGCCATTCAAATCCCCTGCTGGAAAAACCGACTATCACACCATGGGAGCCTGCTACGAGGTATTAGGCGAACTGTAACGATAGCCTTCGTCAACTCTCATTACAGCTAAGAAATTACCTAAGAACAGCTATTTACCGATGAAATTTCTTGGCTTTTTTCTCCTTGCTATGCATCCTGCGTAGAGCCAGTTCAGACAGAAACAATGCCAGCAGTGATATCGCAGCGGCAATCGCAATCAACCAGATCATCTCCGCTTCTTTGCCCGGTTGCTGCATTAGGCTATAAATAAGATTGGCTAGAGTTCTCGTTTCATTAGGAATATTACCAACAAAAGTAATAATTGCTCCGAACTCTCCCAACGCTTTGGCAAAGCCCAATACTGCACCAGCGATAACACCAGGCATAGCCATCTTTAGAGTAATTTTGGTAAATACCCGCCAGCGATTAGCACCCAGTGATTGCGCTGCAAACTCATAGTCTTTGTCAATGCGCTCTATGGCAATTCGCATTGGTCGCGTCATGAGCGGCAAGGCCATGACTAAAGCTGCAATAACCGCACCGGTCCAGTGAAACGCTGGAGATAAACCAATATCCGCCAGCCACCGTCCAAATGCAGAGCCTCTACCAAATACCGTCAATAATAATAATCCAGTGACCACTGGTGGTAAAACCAGCGGCAAATGTACAACAGCATTGAGTAGAAAGTGCCCCGGAAAGCGATATCTTGCCAATATAAAAGCAATACCAAAAGACAATGGCAAGCCAACAATCACCACCCAAGTTGCGACTAAAAGACTTAATTTTACAGCTTGCCAGCTCTCTGGTGTAATCAGTTCCAAGGGTTATCTTATCCGAAATCCATAGTGACTAAAATGCTGCATCGCCTCGTATGATTGCAGATAATCATAAAGCACTTGAACTTCATTACGAATTTCTAGTGAATCATAGGGCTTAACAATAGCAATGCCAATCTGCACTTTGTCATCTGAGTTAGAGTTTTGGGGATGTAAAAGTGTTTTCTGCCATACTGTGTCTGGATCGTCATCTGCTAGCGCCTGCCAATCTGTCTGATACAGCACTCCCCAACTAAACGTGCTTTGCTGTAAATACTGCAATACATTCTGCGCACTACCAGCTGGCACCACTAAAGGAGAAATGATCTCCCAATATCCTGAATCCTGTAATAACTTTTTGGCATATCTACCAGAGGGTACATAATCTGGGTCTGCTAAAGCTCCTTTTATAGCATCGCTCCCAATTCTGGTCAGTGTTTTGCTCAAAGTCAGTGCTTGATCAGATGCAAAGCTCTGTACTAAAATCATATCATTCCCTAGCCAGTCTGACTTCACTTCTGTGGTTAGTCTTTGCTGATCTTGTAAATACTGAATCCACTCGGGATGTGCGCTTATGAAAATATCTGCAGGCGCACCTTGCTCTATTTGTTTTGCCAGTTGAGCACTAGATGCTAGGCTGAACTGGACATCTATATCCAGTTTTTCCTGTAAGCTGGCACTAAAATCCCCAAGAGTGGCTGCCATACTAGACGCGGCGAATATATGCACTACTGACTTATTTTTCAACTCTGCATGACTATAATTTACTGCAAAGCCGACTGTGAAAAATATAACCAACAACTGAGCCAGTTTTTGCACTGTAATTAGCCAAACAACACTGATAGCCTTTAAAAGGTACGGTTTTGTGACAACAATCATATATTGTTACCTACGCCTTTACGCCGATTATTCTATTAATTATGTAGGTGATCATAAATTTCCTGAGCAAGCCCAGAGCTGATGCCATTGACTTGACTGATGTCCTCTACACTAGCTCTGCTTACCTGGGCGGCTCCACCAAAATGTTTTATCAACGCTTGCCTACGCTTGGCGCCTACACCGGGAATATTTTGCAGTACCGAATGCTTTCTGGCCTTTTCTCGTCTGGCTCTATGACCTGTTATCGCAAAGCGATGTGCTTCATCTCGTATCTGAATAACCAACTGCAAAGCATTTGAGTCTTCAGGCAGCAGCCGCTCTTTATCCTCACCATAAACATGGAGTTTTTCCCAACCCGAATGTCTGTCTGGCCCCTTAGAAACACCGATTAAAGTAATCCCTTGTACTTGCAATTGCGACAGTACATTCACTGCTTGGTTTAGCTGCCCTTTGCCACCATCAATAAACAACACATCTGGCAGCTTTTTCTCATCCACTGTTTTACCATAGCGCCGGGTTATCGCCTGCGCCATCGCAGCATAATCATCCCCCGGAGTGAT
Source organism: uncultured Gammaproteobacteria bacterium (assembly GCA_929200405.1). Lineage (GTDB taxonomy): Bacteria > Pseudomonadota > Gammaproteobacteria > Cardiobacteriales > CAKMZF01 > CAKMZF01. Next base: position 12,678 of record CAKMZF010000022.1, read on the forward strand.
GTCTTCTATATTATAACGCCTGTAATCGTTTTTAACTGGCCCTTCGCGGTTATATACAATACAGGAGGCAACTGTTGCCTCACCCATAGTATGCGATATATCAAAACACTCCGCTCTTTCTATGGTGAAATCAAGCTCAAGTGCAGACTCTAGTGCTTCAAATTTACTGCTTAACCATGCTTTGGAGTCTAAATGTGCTTTCAATGCCGCCTTAGCATTTTTGCTTGCCATTCCAACCCAGCGGCTACGCTCGCCTCTGACTTGGTGCTTAATTTTCACCGAATGCTCTGAGAGTTCGCTAAGCAGCTCAGACAATGCTGCGCTCTCTTCGATAGGATCGCTGACTATAATTTCCTCAGGGATATTTTTATCTGCATAAAATTGAGAAATAAACTGTCCGATCAGCTCATTTACACTATCTTCTGCTGGTAGCTTTGGGTAGAACGCTCTATTTCCTAAAAGCATACCATCTCTAATAAACAGCACTTGCACACAGGCAGTACCCGACTGCACTTCAGCAGATATCACATCAATATTACCCTTCCCAGCATCAACATATTGCCGCATCTGCACAGTGCGTAAGTGCTGAATCTGATCTCGATATTCCGCTGCTAGTTCAAAATCTAATGCCATGGAAGCTGCTTCCATTTTCTCAGTAATCGCTCGAATAACCAGATCACTTTTGCCTCTGAGAAACCACTTAGCATGCTCAACGTCTTTACGATAATTTTCAGCAGATATCTCACCACAGCAAGAACCGCTGCAACGCTTTATTTGAAATTGTAAGCACGGCCTTGAACGATGTTTAAATACACTGTCTTCACACTGGCGTAATTTAAAAACCCTATGCAATATCGCTAAGGTATCTCTCACTGCAGGCACCGATGGAAATGGACCAAAATAATTACCCTGATCGCGGCGGCGCCCTCGATAAAAGCTCACTCGCGGAAAAGCCTCATCGGTGACTAACACAAAGGGATAACTTTTGTCGTCCCTAAGCAGCACATTATATTTAGGCTTGTTTTGTTTAATTAACTGATTTTCTAAAACCAACGCTTCAGCTTCACTATTGGTTAGCGTAACCTCTAACCGATGCATAGCAGCTTTTAGATTAATATGTTTTTCAGTTAAAGTGCTAGCGCTACGAAAATAGCTAGTGACCCTTTTTTTGAGATTTTTGGCTTTACCAACATACAGTATCGTATCGTTGGCATCAATAAATCGATAAACTCCCGGAAATGGCGAAAGGTTCTTTAAGAACTCTTCTACATCAAAGTTATCATAATCAAGTGAGGCTTCTTCTACTAATGATCTAGACTTAGTTATTGAATCTGACTGTTCGGAAGGTTCGTCATAGAACACAGCAGCCTTGCTAGACTTGGCATCACTTGACTCACCATTAGCAGTTTCATGTTCATTGTCTATTGAATACTTTTCTGCCAATGGCTGCGCTCACTTTGTGCTATAGGTTTTAGTTGTTGCCATCCTCTTCGGTATCGTCCGGACCTTTTATACTGTCTGTATTAGGCGGTGATGACAACGACGATTCATGCTCTTTGGCCTTCTTATTTGCTTTTTCTTCAGCTCTAGCAACTTTAGCAACTCGCTCTGCTTTTTCAAGTTGTTTAATAGCATTAATGACCAAATGATCTTTCGGAGGCATTAAAAATAAGCAGACATAATCATTGCCTATTTCCAACGGTGAGTTCCAGCTTGAGAAAACCAACTTGCCTTTAGGGGTAATAGCACCCAATAAGATCGCTTGATTATCGGTATTTTCTCTGTGGATATACTCGCTATAGTTTTCACTAATGCGGGTTTTTCGAATCTGCCACCCCTTAGAAACAAGACTAGATACTTTCTGCCAGCTAATACCTTTCTCAAACATGAAAGGAAACATATGCTTCTCAGAGATTTTATCATCATCTTTCTCAAACGCCGCAATCATAAACATATCTCTTGGCTCAAAAACCGGACGATAATGCATGCAAATTAATCGGTTGTAATCGGCGTTCGATGAGATTGAAATAAGTGTCTTTAAACCACTGAGGTCAAGGTTAATCTCAGCGCTCTCTGACAAAGGGTTGCCATAGTAAACAGAGATATCCTGCATTCTTGCTTGACGAACACTCTCCCAGTTTTCACCTACCATAAGTACCTTAATACCCTGCTCTTTTAAAGCCTTAGCTACCAAAATCCCTAGGCGATTTACTCCAACAATGAGCACACCTTGTGAATTTGCATCCGATAGCTCAAGTTTCTGAGCCAACATCTTGCCCGTTGCTGACTGAATAACCACCGTACCAATGATGATAAAGAACGTGAGCGGCACTAGAGCATCTGCACCTGCAGTAAAACCATGATGCGCCAACCTTTCTGCAAATACTGCACTGATTGCCGCAGCAACAATGCCTCTAGGTGCGATCCACGATAGCAGCATCTTTTCTTGAAAGTTGACACTGGTGCCAATAGCACTCACCCAAACCGAGAGGGGTCTAACAATAAACTGAGCACATAGCAGAACCAATATTCCACCACCTGCAATGGCAGCCAATGCATCTATTTTAATTCTGGCTGATAGCGTTAAAAATAGCATCGAAATAATAATAACACTAAGATGCTCCTTGAAGTGTTGGAGATCCTCTACATCAATACCTTTTTGATTCGCTGCCACAACACCCATGACAGTTACTGCGATTAATCCTGACTCATGGATCAGATGATTCGAGAAAACAAATGAAGTCAGTACAACAGAGAGCGCAACTAAGTTAATCAGATATTCTGGCACCCAATGATGTCTGAGCATCGCAGTGAGGAAATACCCCCCAGCGACACCGACACCAGTTCCCAAACCGATAGCCATCAATAGCTCTAGCGCCGGATTGGCATAGGCTTGACTTTCCAGTATTAATAAAACCATTAGGCCGATCATTGCACCCAAAGGGTCTACCAAAATCCCTTCCCAACGCAGAACATTGGCAATTCGTGAGGTAGGCTGCATGCTGCGTAGCATTGGTGCGATAACAGTAGGACCTGTGACCGAGACCATCGCCCCAAATAGAAAGCTCTCGGCCCAACCTAGCGAGGTAAATATCTTTGCCGCACCTGACATACCCAACCAAGTAATCAAAACACCGATACTACAGAGATTACGAATGATGCGGGTGACGTTTTTGATCTCTCTAAACCGAAGGGTTAAGCTGCCTTCAAATAAAATAATGGCAACTCCCAATGACACGATTGGCAGTAAGAAATCACCAAATACTTCATCAGGATCAAATACTCCTGTGATTGGTCCAATCAAAAAACCAGTTACTAACAGATATAGAATAGCTGGCAAGTGACTCCGCCATGCTAGCCACTGACAAACACTGGATATGAGGAATAAACTTGCGATATATAAACCTAATGATTCCACTGAGCTTCCTGATTAATTAGAAATAATACGAAATAGTAACAAATTTCTATCATTTCTGATATTAATTTACTCTCAAAAATCACTGACAAGAACTCAGAATTACCTTATTTAAATTCTATTTTTAAGCTATTTAAAGAAAAATCATGCTTTTGATAGCTATAGCTCGAAAAGTATTTGTCTTAATCAGTTTTGACTCTCAGTTTTAAGAAATTCTAAATCAAAGACTATCGAATATGAGGATTTTCATAGAAAAGCGAAATTGGTATCGCAACAATCAAGTTACGCCAATAACTTTTATCAGTTTGGTCTAGCCAATGATTTAATTTCACCAAAGGTCATGTATTCACTAGCACCAAGGCGTGCTAAAGGGTCAATTTTATCGGCAAAAAATTTCTGTCTACCTTTGTCATCTTGACCTATTACATCGTCTCTCACATAGAGCAAATTAATATTACCAATTACCAAGCTCTGCTGATTATTACCTACGGTAATAATCTGATCTAACTCACAATCAAACGCTATCGGTGCATCAGCAACTCTCGGCATAGCTGCCCCCTTAAATGCAGTTAGTGATATATGATTCGCGGTAACTTCTGAGACACCAGCAGGTATATTCGCTGCTGTTTGGTTGAGGGGGTGCAACTGCTCTACTGCTGCAATATGTAGCATAAAATACTTACGTTCACGAAGGTTTCGCAGGGTATCTTTCTCGCTACCATCTGCCTGCAAGCCCACTGAGAACATTAGGCTAACAGGATCACTTCCCAAACCGTTAAAAAAAGAGAACGGAGCAAGATTATAATCCCCGCCTGCGTTCTCGGTCAGCACCCAAGCAATCGGTCTAGGAATAAGTGTCTGTGTCAACGCAAAATAGCGCTGCTGCGTACTCAATGAGGGCATATCTATAATCATTGCTTTCTCTCTGTGGTTTACAGGCTATTATTCTGGCAGTTTAATTATAAGGATGACTGACTACAACCAAATGATTTGGCAGTTCATCTGGATTTTTTTCAGCAGTTACAGGCGCCTTTTCTGCTAATATTTTGCCAATATTGATAATGGACTCTTGGTAGGCCTGATATAACTTTCCCGCTTTAATAGTTTGCGAAAATTGATTCACTGACACCTGCCATTGACCATTATCAACTGCCTCATCTAAGCCTGTATCCGCAATAATCTCCACATAGCGTTCAAAGTGGCAAACAAAAAACATCACTCCACTATTCTGTTCGGTTCTATGTAAGTTCAGCTCAAGAAAACACTGCTTAGAGAATGCTCGAGCTCTATTTTTTTTCACTGCTTCTGGCACTATAAGTGTCTTAATGACGGGCATTCTCAATATCAAGTAACTTATCGAAAAAACAGCGACTTCAATAAAACTTATCCATAAAAAACTGATGCTTTGATTCAACAATAAACCAACAGCAGCTGTTATCACAAGGGCATAACAAATAACATAGATACCATAACTATCTGCGGCATCAGCCACCACGGTAACTAACTCTGCTGTCGTCTTTAACTCTTGCTGTTTAATCAGCGCAACGAGTTGCTGCTGCTCGTCTGATGATATTACTTCCATTACCAACCTCCTGATGCGCCACCACCGCCAAAACTTCCGCCACCGCCAGAGAAACCTCCACCAGAGCCTCCTCCAAATCCGCCGCCACCGAAACCACCGCCGCCGCGATGATTTCCAATTACGAGTCCCGATGATTTTTTGCGACTTAACGGCTTACTAAAATACAGAACGATAGCGCCAACCAACAGCCCAACAATTATGCCGACTGGAAAAATACTGCTAATAATCCACGTTACAAATCCTCCAGCTGTTCCTGCTAGTGCACCTTGTAAAACTCTTGAAAAAAAACCCGAGCTACTTTGCAGTATAATGAACAACATGAACATAAAAAATGGAAACATTTCACCAAAGGAATCACTATTAGATTCGTTCCTCGGCTCCACCACATATTCTCCAGCAATGCTCTGCAATATACTATCAACGCCAACTTTAATGCCCAATTCAAAATTTCCTTGTTTAAAAGCTGGAGTTATTTTGTGACGAATAATGTCTGAGGCGACTCCGTCTGGTAGCACTCCCTCCAGCCCGTAACCCACTTCTATCCGCATTTTTTTATCAGTTTTAGATATGATAAGAATCACACCATTATTCTTATCTGCTTGACCAATACCCCAAGCGCGACCTAGTTGGTAGCCATAATCCGCTATCGAATAGCCAGATAAGCTAGGTGTGGTAAAAACCACGACTTGATTAGAGGTCTCCGCTTCATGAGCGGCCAACTTAGCTGTCAGCTCCTGCTCAACGACAGGCGAGAGAAAATTTGCATTATCCACAACCCGACCAGTTAAAACAGGAAATGACATATCCGCTATGGCTACAGAAATGCAAAGGCTGACTAACAGTCCAAGAGAGACCAAGCATTTGGCTATTCGTTTTGTCAAAATCAATTTTCCTCTTTCAATTGTGCTCTAGCAAT
>CAKMZF010000022.1:18690-24299 GCA_929200405.1 uncultured Gammaproteobacteria bacterium
ATCATCATTAGTAAGAAATAAACTGGCTGCAGGGCTTTCTAGCTCGTAACTTTATTCTAGTCTCTCTAATAGCAATCATAGAAATCAGCTAAGCTAGATAGAGCAAACGCTTTAATTGAAATTAACCGCAGGCGCTATCTCGGCACCAGCCTGTGCAGCAAACGGCACTTTAAGCTCCATGTCTGGAAAGAATGCATCAGCAATCCACTTTCCAGGAATAGAGCGTCTCGCAGTGTTAAATGCCTTTACAGCCTTATTGAAGTCTTTGCGGGACACAGATATGCGATTTTCTGTTCCTTCCAGCTGATCTTGCAACTTTAAAAAGTTCTGATCAGACTTTAGCGCAGGATAGTTTTCAGAAACCGCTATTAGCTTTGATAACGCTGAGCCAATTGCTCCTTGGTTTTCTTGAAATTGCTTAATCATCTCTGGGTTATTTAGCATTTCCGGTGAGATTTTTATTTGGCCAACACTGGCTCTGGCATTAGTGACTTCTGTAAATACTTCTTTCTCATGCGATGCAAAGCCTTTGACCGTTTCCACTAGATTTGGAATCAAATCACTTCGGCGCTGATAATCAGATTCCACATTGGCCCATGCTTGAGTCACCGTTTCATCTAGCCTAGGAAATTTATTGTAAACACCCATCGCCCAAACAGCTAGCGCAACAATAATAGCAATTACTGGAAGTAATTTTTTCATTTCGTATCCTCTTTATATTCTAAAAACTCTGATCTATCAGCAATAAGCTTATCAACGAATATAAGCTTTATTATAATTTCTAACTTCGTCTTATCAGGGATAAAGTTAGACTCAATTTTCTGTCTGTAAACTGATGTAAGAATTGAAGTATAAATTTTCTGCAGCAACATGCCCTGAATTGAATTTACCCCAATCACCCAATAACCTAGCTTCAATCCGATTGACACAAACAATAAGGTCAGCATATTCCCTACCAAAACAATAAAAGCAACGGATTTAGGATCGACTTTATACTTCTCTGTCAGCATAAAATTCAACACTCTCGGCGACAATGCGGAAAATAGGAAAAACATCTGCTTTTCGAGGTCAGAAAAAACAAAAACTGGTGACAATAGACATGTCCATAATAATTCCGTTAATAGGCATAAAACCTCCCAAACAGCCCTGTTTTCACACCTCCACAAACCCTCCTAAGCCAAGCATCAAGGGCAATATGTTAACGATGGAGTGTTCACTGCTGGAATGCAGTGGAATAGAAAGGCAAAAAACAAAAAACATCAATATTGAGCTTATTGATAGTCGCTAAATTTACTTGTTGAGAGCTGCCGACGCCATAGCCAATAAGAATAATAAGAAAAACTGGGGTAAGAATCGCTATAATATCAGTCAGCATTAGCATTAGTTACCCTCCTACTTCAGCAACAGGATTAACTCCTATAGTCGGCATTTATTTTGACATACTCGTAAGATAGGTCAGATGTCCAAACAACTGTAGCGCAATCACCCATTCCAATATCGACTTCTATTGAGATCTCTTTGGGCGATAATGCACACTGACCTTTCTCTTCGGTATAGCTGGGATCTAACTGCCCAGCATTCATCATCCGCACACCATTGATGCCGATCGAAACTCTATCTTGTTCAAGGCCTGTCACCCCAGCCTTACCAACAGCCATAGCTAGCCTACCCCAGTTTGGATCTGAAGCAAATAAAGCGGTTTTTACTAAGGGCGAATTAGCAATAGCAAAGGCCACTAGCCTGCAATCTGCTTCGCTCTGTCCCCCGTTGACATTTACTGTAATAAATTTTGTTGCACCCTCAGCATCACGGATAATAGCCTGTGCTAATTTTTGCATTAATGCTTCTATTGTATTAACAACGTCTGCTTGTTCGCTCGGTGACAAGTCTGTATATTTAAGCTCAGATTCTCCAGTAGCAATTAACACACAGGCGTCATTGGTTGAGGTATCGCTATCTACCGTAATGGAATTAAAGCTTCTTTGCACCGCCTCGCAACAAATAGCAGATAGTTGCACATCATCTACGTCTAAATCAGTTGCAATATAAGCCAGCATGGTAGCCATATTGGGCTGAATCATACCAGCCCCTTTGGCAATACCTGTAATAGTAATGGATTGACCAGCTAGAGAGCACTCCGTGGTCTCTAGCTTCGCTCTAGTGTCGGTTGTTAATATGGTTTTTGAAGCACGTTCCCAGCCATCTTCTGATAATGCAGGTTTCAAAGCTGCCAATGTCTGCACAAAAGGAGACACGGGCAATAACTCTCCGATAACGCCTGTAGAGAACGGCAATATCTGCTTTGAACTCACTCCCAGTACTTGCGCTGCCGCCTCACAGGTTTGCAAACAGGCTTCCTCACCTGCAACTCCGGTCGCAGCGTTTGCATTGCCAGAGTTTATCAACAAGCCACGAATATTACCTTTGGCTAAGTGCTGTTTGGCAATTTTTACCGGCGCTGCTGCAAAGGCGTTTTGAGTAAATGTCGCGGCGACATTTGCTCTATCAGACAAAGAAATAAGCAATAAATCATCACGATCTTTATAGCGAATATTCGCTGCAGCACTGGCTAATTGAACCCCTTTAACTTGCATAGCAAAATACGCTCTTTCCTATAGTGCCCCATGGCAACGTTTGTATTTCTCACCAGACCCACAAGGGCAGAGATCATTTCTACCGACCTTTAGATTGGGGTCAAACCCTAGATCCGCAAGCGTCTCTTTCTGATCAACCGTCACATTGCTATCCACCTCATCAGCATTTGCATGACTAGTTTCAAAAGAGGAAAGGTCAACCTCAGGTGGTGGTGGCGGTGCGTCTTGTATCTGCACCTTAGCAATTACCATTACCGCATCTTGCTTAGATTTATCAATCATGGTCGAAAACATATCAAAAGACTCACGTTTATATTCACGCTTGGGGTCTTTCTGACCATAGCCTCTTAAATGAATACCTTGACGTAAGTAATCCATATTGGCCAAATGCTCTTTCCAATTATTATCGACCACTTGTATCAACATATTTCTTTCAAACATATTGAAACGCTCTAGACCTACCTTTTGTTGCTTTTCTTGATGCGTATCATTAAAAGCATTTAGAATTTTGTGTCGCAGCGTTTCTTCAGCCAAAGTATCATCTTCTGCCAACCATTTATCCACTGGTAAATCTAGGTCAAAATTTTCTTTTAACTCTTCTATAAGACCAGAAATATTCCATTGCTCTTCAAGTGTCATTGGCACAATATATTTATCGATGGTAGCAGACATCACATCTTCACGATAATCTGATAAGGTTTCTTGTAACTCCTCACCATCGGCACCATCTAAAATCTCGTTACGCCAATTATAAACAAACTTTCTTTGTTCGTTAGCGACATCATCGTATTCCAATAGATTTTTACGAATATCGAAGTTATGTCCCTCAACCTTGCGCTGTGCATTCTCGATAGCACGGCTAACCCATGGGTGCTCAATAGCCTCATCTTTTTCCATACCAAATTTCTGCATTAACCCCGCCACTTTATCATTGGCGAAGCGACGCATAAGATCATCTTCTAATGAAAGATAAAAACGACTTGAACCGGCGTCACCTTGACGTCCAGCACGACCTCTCAACTGGTTATCAATACGCCTTGACTCATGGCGCTCGGTACCGATGATATGTAAGCCACCATTCTCTAACACCGCATTATGTCTCTGATGCCAGTCCGACTTCACTTGATCTATTGCCTCTTTAGCAGCATCATCACCAAGATCTTCAACTTCTTTTTCTAAGTTGCCTCCCAATATAATATCGGTACCTCGGCCGGCCATATTAGTCGCAATAGTAACCGCTTTTGGACGGCCTGCACTCGCTACAATGTCTGCCTCGCGCTCATGCTGTTTGGCATTTAAAACCTCATGTGGAACTCCTTTTGCTTTGAGTTGATTGCCAATTAACTCAGACACTTCAATAGAGGTTGTTCCTACCAAGACAGGCTGAGAGCGATTATAACAATCCTCAATATCTTTCACTACGGCGTTGTATTTCTCGTCAATAGACAAATAGACCAAGTCCGCTTTGTCTTTACGCTGCTGTGGACGATTGGTAGGTATGACAACCACTTCAAGCTTATAGATTTCTTGGAATTCAAACGCTTCTGTGTCAGCTGTTCCCGTCATTCCAGAAAGCTTGTCATACTGACGAAAATAATTCTGGAAAGTAATCGATGCCATAGTCTGATTTTCAGGCTGAATTGGCACATTCTCTTTCGCTTCTATTGCTTGATGCAGACCATCAGACCAACGGCGCCCCGGCATACTGCGACCCGTGAAAGAATCCACAATCACAATTTCACCATTATTGATAATATAATCGACATTTATCTGATAACACTGATGCGCTCTAATACAAGCATTTAAATGGTGGAATATGCCGAGGTTGTTACCTGAATAAAGGCTATCGCCCTCTTTCAATATATTCATTTCAGTCAACAGCGCTTCAATATTCTGCATGCCATCTTCTGACATATGAACTTGCTTGGTTTTTTCATCAACCAAATAGTCGCCTTCACTATCTTGATCTTGCTGACGAACTAATTTCGGCACTAGTTGGTTTAACTGACTATAAAGCTCAGAACTATCCTCGGCCTGCCCTGAAATAATCAAAGGAGTACGCGCTTCATCGATTAAAATAGAGTCAACCTCATCAATAACAGCAAAACTCAGAGGTCTTTGCATTTTTCGCTCTTGGGTTAACGCCATATTGTCGCGCAAATAGTCAAAACCCAATTCATTATTAGTTGCGTATGTGATATCACATTGATAAGCCGCTTGCTTCTCCTCAGGGCTTTGACCACTGCTAACCACTCCGACAGATAGCCCTAAGAAATTATATAACTGCCCCATCCAATCTGCATCGCGCCTTGCTAGATAATCGTTCACTGTGACAACATGCACTCCTTTGCCAGCCAAAGCGTTTAAATAAACACCTAATGTCGCAACCAGTGTTTTGCCTTCGCCTGTACGCATTTCGGCAATTTTGCCCTCATTTAATACCATACCACCGATCAGCTGCACGTCGAAGTGACGCATTTTCAATACTCGTTTGGATGCCTCTCTACAAACAGCAAACGCAGGCACTAAAATATCTGATAAAGAATGACCTTCTTTTAACAACTGCTGAAATTCAACCGTTTTTTCTTTAAGTTGATCATCAGTTAGTTTCTCAATGCTCGGTTCAAGCGCATTAATTTCATTGACGGTTTTTTGATACTGTTTGACAAGACGCTCGTTGCGGCTTCCCATAAATTTACGGAAAATAGTAGAGAACATAATTTTTTTCTAAGTTAGTTTGCACGCATTATAAGCTAAATAAATATGAATTCTATGCGTAACAATTGGAATAAAAAGACTTGACTAAGATATGGGGTAAAAAATTAAAAAGAAAAGCTTGTTATTTAAAAATAAAAAGCCCAACTTAGTTGGGCTTTTTATTTTCGTTATTATTTAAATAGCATGCGCAGGTTGTAGATATGAGATAGGCGCATCTTTAACACTTTCAAATGATACCTCTTCGTAGTTTTCTTCACTTTCTAATAAATGACGAAGTAATTTATTATTTAGCTCATG
>CAKMZF010000022.1:24399-26161 GCA_929200405.1 uncultured Gammaproteobacteria bacterium
GCTCTACTGACTTCTTTAACAAAAGAGGTTGCAGAAAAATCCACTTCTACTGACTGAACACTGTTGCGAATCGCTGGATGCTGAAAGTCGATATCAAAAGATACTTTAAAACCATTATAAGGCGTAAATGAAACCCATTTATCGCCATCTTCTATTCGAAGCGGTTTAATAACACGAATAAAACGCTTTGGCGCATCTTGCTCTTCTAAACCAGCGGATTGAATTAAAAATACAAAAGGCCCAGCTGAACCATCCATAATAGGCACTTCAGGAGCGCTAAGCTCTATGATTGCGTTATCTACACCAACCCCAGCCAGAGCAGAGAGAATGTGTTCTACTGTAGATATACGAACCCCATTTTTAATCAATGCGGTTGACATAGATGTGTCACCTACATTAAAAGGATTTGCCTCTATCGCTACTGCTGGAGAAACATCGACTCTATAGAAAACAATGCCCGTATTGATAGGCGCTGGTTTTAAAGTAATGTAAATTTTATTACCTGTATGTAGGCCAACACCTGTTGCACGGATACTGGTTTTTAGAGTTCGTTGTTTTAGCATAAATTACCTTGGATCATTGAACGGGGCAATCCCCAAAAAGCTAGCGCATTATAATGAGTTATTCTAAAATGTCAGGTGAACACAGTGTAATGAATTTGTAACAATATTTATTACAAATTCAATAGGCTAGCTCCCTTTAGCTTACTTTCTAAGTATGCTTTTTCTTTAATCAGCCTGCAACCGAAGAAAGGTCGGTATATCCAAATCATCTGAACTCCCCCCTTCAAACCTTGAGGTACCACGTTCATCCACAGGAGCATTACTTTGCCCTGAGTGATAGCCTGTAGCTTTTATTGGCTTCTTCGGAGCCACTATCGCTTCTGACTCTGGTGCAATATTCCCAGAATCTAGCTGATTAGCTTGGGCAACATCATTTTGCCAAGATGAAGCAGGCTGATCTAACTGTTTCTGCTCATTTGCCATGTTGGCATATCTGGCAAATGGTGAAACTATCTTATCTGTTACAACTTCAGGTTTTAATTCTTCTTTTGATTCTGAGTCAATACCTGTCGCAACAAGTGTTACTCTAAGAGCTTCACCCATAGATGGGTCAATACTGGTCCCGATAACGACATTCGCATCAGCATCCGTTAATTCTGAGACCATACCTGCAGCGATATGATACTCTTCAAGACGTAAGTCATCACCAGCAGAAATATTTACCAGCAAGCCTCGAGCGCCAGAGAAATCCATATTTTCCAATAAAGGACAACCGATAGCCATATCTGTGGCTTCTTTAGCTCTGTGCTCTCCAGTTGCTTCACCAACACCAATCATAGCCATACCCATTTCAGACATCACCGTTTGAACATCCGCGAAGTCAACGTTAATCATGCCTGACTTGGTAATGAGATCTGAAATACCTTGAACTGCACCAAGCAGTACATTGTCTGCTTCCATAAATGCTTGGGTAATTGTAACGCTCTTGCCAAGCACTTCAAACAATCTATCATTAGGAATGATAATTAATGAATCAACATTGTTCTTTAACTCAACCAAACCATCTGTCGCTGATAGTGTACGACGCTTACCTTCTAGGGTGAACGGCTTAGTGACAATCGCAACAGTTAACGCACCAACTTCTTTGGCAACTTCGGCTACCACAGGTGCAGCGCCAGTTCCTGTACCTCCACCCATTCCAGCTGCTATAAAGACTAAATTAGCACCTGTCAAAGCTTCTACGATTCTTTCGCGATCTT
>CAKMZF010000023.1:0-9886 GCA_929200405.1 uncultured Gammaproteobacteria bacterium
ACCACCGCTGCGCGGCCATTGGTTTTGAGAAGCTTTATGACCAATGCCATAAACAGGTCAGCGGTTTCTCGTGTTCTTAGTGTGGCTGGGAAGTTGCTTTCGACTCCGTCTTCTTCTGTGCCACCAAATGGTGGGTTGGTGATGATGACGTTAACTCGATCTTTTTTACCGTAGTCACGATAGGGGCGACGACTGAGCATATTGTCGTGCTCGATCTGCGTTGGTACATCGATGCCGTGCAAAATCATATTGGTGGTACACAGCATGTGTGGCAGTGCTTTTTTCTCAACACCATGAATGCTGTTGACCATGGTTTCTTGGTCTTCCGCTGAGTTAACGTATTTGGCTTTTTTGTGGTCGATGGTGCACGCTAAAAAGCCGCCTGTGCCACACGCGGGATCGAGTACGCTTTCGGACAGTTTTGGGTCTACTCGATCAACAATAAATTTGGTCACGGCTCTTGGCGTGTAAAATTCACCAGCGTTACCTGCGCTTTGCAGGTCTTTGAGTATTTGTTCGTAAATACCACCGAAAGTATGGCGGTCTTCGGTGTTGTTGAAGTTGATCTCGCATATTTTATTGATGACTTGGCGAATTAGCGTACCGGACTTCATGTAATTGTAGGCGTCTTCAAAGATATTGCGAATAACTAGGGCGCGTTTACCAGTTTCACCTTGCAGGCTGAGTTTTTCTTTTAGTGTAGGGAATAGTTGCAGGTTAATGAAATCAGCCAGCTCATCACCCGTCATGCCTTCTGAGTCGGTCGCCCAGTTGCGCCAGCGTAAATGCTCAGGCAAGGGTGATTTGAATTCACCTTCGTCTGTGAGTAGTTCAACTTCGGCTTCGCGGTCGTCGTATATTTTTAAGAAGAACAGCCATACTAATTGACTGATGCGTTGTGCGTCTCCATCCACGCCCACGTCTTTGCGCATGATGTCTTGAATGGATTTGATAACGCCACTGATATTGCTCATTGATTATTAACCTAGTAAAACGGTAAAAGGCAGTAGCTTATGCTGACTGGTCTTGGTTGAAGAGTTTACATTCGAGTTCTTGTAGTGCAGTTTCATATTGTTCGCGCCCGCCGAATACGTCGTTAATGATTTCTACTGGTGTACCCATGCTGTCAAAAGGTTTCAGTTGTAATACTTTGGCGCTTTCGATGGTGGTGATGCCTTCGTCTGCGTATTTGTCTAAGAGGGCTTCGAGTACTTCACGCGCTTGTTCACCGTATTTAGTGAAGTAGTTACGCTTTTTGACGTTATTGGCGCGTTCACTGCGTGTGAGTGCTGGTTGGTCGTAAGCAACATGACAAATTAGATCAAACATGCCGAAGCCTTTGCCGACTGCTTTTTCTAGATTGTCGAAGCTTACGCCACGATCGGCCAGCTCATCTAATATGGCTTGCTTCTTTTTGGTGGTATTCCATTTGCTGATGAAATTATCGAGTGAGTCAAACTCATCGCGTATTTGTTTGCGGCTATAGTCTTTGTATGACTCGGTAATGAGTTGACCGTCTTCGCCCATGTATTCGACACGCTCAGCGAGAATTTGTACGTCAACGCCGCTGACTTGATAGATCTCTCGTTCTTCTTGGACTTTATTATCAGGGCTGCCCTCTGGGTAGTCTGGATCTGGTGGAACGGGGTCATCGTCTTTATCTGGTTCATAGATTACTACTGGGTCACCGTCAAAATCGGGATCACTGAAAAGCTCGGTGGCTTTTTTGAAGTCCATGATGGTGAAAAAGTATTTATTATTATCTTCATCAATTCGAGTGCCACGACCAATGATTTGCTTGAACGTAGTCATGGAGTTAATGTTTTTGTCGAGCACGATGAGTTTGCAGGTTTTAGCATCAACCCCTGTAGTCATTAGTTCAGACGTAACGGCGATGACGGGAAATGGTTGCTCTGGATCAATAAAGTTATCCAATTCTGCCTTTCCTTCAGGGTTGTCTCCTGTGATACGCATAATGTATTTAGGATTGTCTAAGGCTATTTGGCCTGCGGCGTTGACGATGGCAGATCGCATACGTTCTGCATGTTTGATGTTCTCGCAAAAGATGATGGTTTTCTGCATTACGTCTGTTGCGCGTAATAATTTCATAACTCTTTCTGCAACGAGTTTGTTACGTTGTTTGAGTATGAGTTTTCGATCCATGTCGGTTTGGTTGTAAACACGTCGCTCAATCTCTATGCCGGCGTCGTCAGTCATCCCTTTAGGCGGTGTCCAGCCTTGTAGGTCTTTATCAATGTCGATCTTGACTACTTTGTAGGGTGCTAGAAAGCCATCATCAATGCCTTGTTTTAGAGTATAGGTATAAACAGGGTCTCCAAAGTAGTTAATGTTTGAAGTATATTTGGTTTCTCTAGGTGTCGCCGTTAAACCTACTTGAGTGGCACTATCAAAGTATTCAAGGATTTCTCGCCACGCCGAGTCTTTTGAGGCGCTTCCGCGATGACACTCGTCGATAACGATAAGATCGAAAAAATCACGTGAGACTTGTTTGAAGATTTTGTCTTCTTCATCTGGACCGGTCATTGCCTGATAAAGGCCTAGATGGATTTCGTATGATGGGTCAATCTTGCGATTCTTGATTTTCGTCATCGTAGATCCAAACGGCTTGAAGTCATTGCTCAAGGTTTGGTCAGCTAGAATGTTTCGATCAACTAGAAACAATATACGTTTTGCTTTGCGAGCTTTCCATAAGCGCCAGATAATTTGAAACGTCGTATAGGTTTTTCCTGTGCCAGTCGCCATTACTAACAAAATGCGCTTGTTGCCTTTTGCGATGGATTCAATGGTTCGGTTGATGGCTTCAAGTTGATAATATCGCGGTTCTTTGCCAGAGCCATCACTGTAATATGGCTCAAGAGCTAGCGCTTCGGCGTCGTCTTCGATGTTGTGGAATTTTCGATATCTTGCCCAAAGTTGATTTGGGGATGGGAAATCAGTAAGAGGAAATTCAGTTTCAATATCTTCGCCAGTTGCTGGTACCTTGTTGTGTGATGCGAAAGCGTCACCGTTTGAACTAAACGCGCTCGGTACTTCTAGCAACTCAGCATAGCCAAGTGCTTGCTGCATCCCGTCACTAACGGTTTTGTTGTTTTCTTTGGCCTCAACCACAGCGACTTGCACTCCAAATTCTTTGTAGAGAACGTAGTCAGCGAATTTCTTTTTCTTTTTGTTTCTTGATGAGAGGTTACCGCGAACAATAACGGGACCAGGAGTTAAAGTGACCTCCCGACGAATTTGTGTCATTTCATCCCAACCAGCATCGATGATAGCTGGAGTGATAAATTTAGCTTTAATGTCAGATTCGCTTAGCTCTCGTTTTTCTTCTTTATTCATTATTAGTAATGTTATTCTATTTTGCGGTCACATTTTTGGATGTGAGGCTTTATTTAGAGGCCTTTAATGTGAAAACTTTGTATATTTACTTCTCTATATTACAGAATTAAAGCTTGAGAAAATAGTGTGAAATTAATGGAGTTATCTAAAATTAGAGATGATTTTTTGAAATAACTAGATAGATTTTAACATGTATCAATCTAAGGTTTTTTTTGATGAGCGTTGCGAGATTGAACATAAGGCGCCAAAGCGTACAGTTTCCAATTTCACGGTAGCGGATTATCATATTTATTTTGTTGCGAGTGGGATGCAAACTTAGATAGTGAGAGTTTGTCCGAAGAATTTTTGATATTAGAAATTAGACACTCTAGGTAGTCATTTCTGAAATATTTATAACCCCATGATTATGTATAATAAATTAAGGGTAGAATTACATATGAAGCCGTTAAAAATGGGATTCAGGCATAAAAAAAGAGACCTCTTGGGGTCTCTTGATTTAGTCAAATGGTGCCGGATGTCGGGTTCGAACTGACGACCTACCGCTTACAAGGCGGTTGCTCTACCAACTGAGCTAATCCGGCGCATTTGAGAGGGCGTAATTTACCGAATTATTCCGGTTCTGCCAAGTGTTTTTCGTTACTTTATATGATTTTTTCTAAGTTTTTTATATCTCTGTTGATGTGTTGAGCAGTAATTATCTGATTCAGATAGTATTTCTTGCTTTCTTTTGAGTATTTGATTAAACCCTTTTTCAGCGTTAATCGCTGATTTTAGACATGATATGATGGAGTTATATGCATTTGCAGAGAAATAGGGCTTAACTTAGGAAGTGTGCGGGAGTGTTTGTGACGAAGAATATTTTGTTCATTATGGCGGATCAGCTGCGTTGGGATTATTTGAGCTGTTACGGCCATCCATATTTGCAGACGCCGAATATTGATAGTTTGGCGAACTCTGGAGTGCAGTTTACACAAGCTTATTGTCAAGCAGCGCTTTGCGGGCCTTCTCGTGCCAGTATTTATACAGGGCGTTATATGAGTTCTCATGGGGCGATGGCAAATAGTGATCCTTTGAAGCTTGGGGAGCTGACATTAACTGATTATTTGCGGCCATTAGGTTATCGCTGTGCGGTTATAGGCAAGACCCATACTTTTACCAATGCAGAGGGCTTGGCGCGGTTTGGGAAGTCGGAGGAGATGTCTAATACAGGTTCTATGGCAACTGCTGGTTTTGAGCCGGTGGTTCAGCATGAGGGCTTGTATCCTGATGGTATTGTGCCCGAGCATTTGACTTATAACGATTTCCTGCACTCACATGGCTATGATATAGAGAATCCTTGGGAGCATGTTGCACAGAAAGCCAGATCTGAGTCTGGTGATTTGGTTTCGGGGTGGCATTTGAGGAATGCGCATTTGCCTTCTTTGGTGCCAGATGAACTATCAGAGACTGCGTTTTGCACAGATAGAGCGATTGAGTTCATTGAAGATGTTCAGAATGCAGAGCGGCCTTGGTGTTTGCATCTTAGCTATATAAAGCCCCATTGGCCGATATTGGCTAATGCTCCGTATCACGATATGTATGATAAAGAGTGTCTTGTCCCAGTGGTGAAGTCTGCGACTGAGAGAGTGAATCCTCACCCTGTGGTTGAGGCTTTTATGGCTGCGGAATATAGTCAGAGTTATGCTGATGATACTGTTCGTGAGCATGTGGTTCCTGCTTATATGGGCATGGTGAAACAGCTTGATGACCACCTAGGACGTTTGTTTGCTGCGCTGGAGGCGAACGGTCAGCGGGAGAATACGATAATTGTTTTTACCAGCGATCATGGTGATTATCTTGGCGATCATTGGTTAGGTGAGAAAGATTTATTTCATGATTGTTCAGTCAAGGTTCCGCTGTTGATTTGTGATCCCGATAGTTCCGCGGACGCTAGTCGCGGGCAGTCACAATCGAATTTTGTGGAGTTAATTGATTTGGTGCCTACTTTGGTTGACTTGGTAGGCGGTGAGTTTTGTGAGGAGCGCATGGAGGGTTTAAGTTTATTGCCATTGCTGCGAAATGAAATACCATCGACGTGGCGTGATTTTGTGGTGAGTGAGTTAGATTATAGTGATAGGGGAGTTAGAGATTTGTTGCAGGTCGCGCCTTATGATTGTCGCGGTTGGATGATTCGAACGGTGGAGTGGAAATATATTTTTTATGAGGGTTATGCACCGCAGCTGTTTGATTTGCTAAATGACCCTCAGGAGCTGTTAGATTTAGCCCCTTTGGGGGAGCATGACGCGATATTGACAGGGTTTTCGCAGCTGTTATTTCAATGGTTTAGAAAGCGCAAGGTGCGTACAGAAACGCCAGCAGCGAGCATCATGGAGAAAGGGCCAGAGCTAGATGAGAAGTTGGGTTTGGTGATTGGTCGCTGGTAAGTTCTAGGGATAGAGATTGCTCAATATTTGATTATTTTTCTAATAGTCTTGGCATTAACTCAACTAGATTGCAGGGTTTGGTGCGATAGTCGAGTTGATATATTAGCAGTTGTTGCCAAGCTGTCTTACAGGCATTGGTTGAGCCGGGAAGGGAGAATATATAGGTGGCATTGGCAACCCCAGCGGTAGCGCGGCTTTGTATAGTGGAGGTGCCGATGTCGTGCCATGAAATTTGTCGGAATGTCTCGCCAAAGCCTTCGATGGTTTTATCAAATAGTACACTTAGCGCCTCTGGCGTACCGTCTCTGCCGGTTAGTCCAGTGCCACCTGTACAGATTATGGCATTGATATTGGCATCTGCTATCCAGCTTGAGGCTTGAGCTCGGATAGCATATTTGTCATCTTTAACAATGGCGCGTGCTGCTACTTGGTGACCAGCTGCACGGATTAACTCTATTAGTGCGTCGCCAGATTTATCAGTGCTGAGGTCTCTGGTATCAGAGACTGTGAGCACGGCGATTGATACAGAGATGAACTCACGCATTGGGTTACTCCGGCTCTTGTTTTTGTTGCTGTTCCTGAGTGTCGTTAGCTACAACCTCGGCCTCATCTTTTGTTTCAGAGGGTTCAATAGTTTCAATTTTCGGAGGCGATAAAGTTCTGCCTTTTGGCGCTAGAGAATCCAGTTGTGCTTTCAGTGCTTCGTCATAGCGTTGGTATAGTTCTGTTGCGTTTGGTGCGGGTATGGCAATCCATTCGTGCAACCGAGCTTCTAGCTGTTCTAATTTTTGATCATTTGAATGCACTTGAGTCATTTGCTCAGCCAGCAAAGCGATTTGTAGTTCTCTCCGTTGCTGTTGGTACTGCTCTGGTGATGAAACTTGGGCGATGATCTCTTCTGCTAAACAGCGCTCTTCTAGTGCTTCATGTTGTGATTCATCTACAGTTTCTAACGCTGTTCTTTCTGCCAGTTTGCGTGCGGCATCAGGATAAAGTTCTTTTAAATGGTCATACGTTGCTTGAGCTTGAGTTAATGGTTTGTCCTGAAGTTTTTCGGTTTCCAATGTTGCTAAGGCAGCTGCTGTTTGCAATAACCCTTTGACCATCACCAGTTGTTTTTCTTGTTCAGCCTCAGTCATTATTTTATTGGTTTGGCTGAGTGTATTATCCCATTGCTTTTGTATTTTTTCAGCGGCAACGCCAGAGACTTCTCGCTGGTGCACCCATGTCTGCTGTAGTGCCTCTATGTCTCGCCTTGTGTTAAGTTGTTGTTGCCAATGAGCTGTTGTCATTTTTTTACTTAACGTCTGTAGTTCATTGAGCAAGGAGCGGCGGCTGTCTAGTAACGCATTGTTTTCGGCATTTTGCTCCGCATGGCTCGCTCTCTGTTTATCAAAAACAGCGTCACAGGCTTTGTTGAACGCCTCCCACATTTCATTTTCTTTGCGTCTATGAGTGGTCATAGCCGGTGCCCATTGGCTACGAAGTTGTTTGACTTGCTCCGTTGCTTGTTGGCTATCTTCCATCTCACTAAGTTTAATTGCTTGGTCAATAAGTCGCTGACGACGGGTTAGCTCTCGCTCTAGCTGCGGCTTGATTCGCTGGTTTAGTTTTTGCTTGGCTTCAAAGTATCTATCGTTAATCGCTTTCCATTGTTCTCGAGCAACGCCGCCACATTTTTGCCAGCTATTTTGATGGTTTTGAACGCTTTTGCTTAGTGATTTCCAGTCGCTAAAGCGTGACCAGTCTGTGTCAGATTCTAGTTTCTCTAAGGCTGCACAAATTTTTTCCCGAGCGGCTATTGCCTGCTCTTGATCTTGTGCTATTTCTTGATAATGTTCTTTAACAGGCTCATGGACTTGTTTGCAAATTTCCTCAAATTCATTACGCAAAGTGCGAGAGGCATAGCCTGATTGTTTGTCCAGATTACGCCATTGTTGTCGTGCTGATTTCAACATATCTACAATGGCTTTAGGGCTGGCATCATCTGCAACAGCTGCGCGTAAATCTGCAATAATGTGTTCTCTTGCTTGCTCTCCGCCCCAGCGTGCCCAGTCCTGTAGTTTTTTTATATCCGGCTGATGATATTGCAGTTTTTGCTTGGCTTTGGTAATTTCATTTGCATGTAGTCCAATGCTAGATTTTAATAAATCTTGTAGCTTGTTTCTAGCGTTAACAGCATCTTGTAGAGAGTCTTTCTCAATGGCTTGATCTAACTTTTGTATCAAACTATCAAGGCTGCTTTGTTCTTGTGAACTAGCCAGTTTACCAGCTTCAATTCTTGCGCTTAATTTATTGATTTTCTGATTGAAAAAATTGTCTAGCTGCTGTTGCAACGCGGGGGTATCCACTTTGGTACTGGTGTTCCAGAGTTTTTTGAACTGCTCAATATCTTGTTCTTGAACCATGCCGCTTTGTTGGCTGGCGTGATCAACTTTTTCTATTATTTTGCGCTGTTTTTGGCTGTGTTTAAAGTTTTTGTTCAAGCGTTGATAGTTCTGTTGCAAAGCTTTAAAGACTTGATTGCACTCTCTCTCAATTTTTAAGCTCTCTGGGTCTTCTCCGCTGCCTATTTTTTGCCACTCAGCTTGAAAATCAACAATTTTTTCTAGTAACTGGTCTCCTTCTTTGCCGCTGAGATAGGGGAGTTCAACAAGTTCATTGTTGAGTTCCGTTGCTTTGACAAATATGTCTTGTCTGATGGCGCGTTTGTCACTTTCTGTTTTAAAGACTTGCTGCGCGCTACTGTGCGCTTCGATCCACTGTTGTTGTTGTTCTGGTGTGGCATCCGCGGATAATTCGCTCCAACTTGACTCTAACTTGACAAATTTTGAGATATTTTTTGTGTCTCCATCAGCAAGTTTTGTCATCTCTGTTAATGTGATTGCTAACTGGTCTTGTTTTTGTTGCGCTAATAGTGCCTCATTGCGCTTAGATTCTGCTAATTTAACCAGTGTTTTGTCTTTTCCTTTGTATATTGTGATTATTTCTTCAAAAATACTGATATCATCTATTTTCGCTAGTGCTGCTTGTCGAACCGCGCTAGAGGCATCGTTTACTGCTTTATCTTTTAAGATATCAGGGCTTTGGATTTGTTGAATCGTCAATAGTCGAATTGCAGAAGAAGGTGACTCTGTTGCCAGCTTTTCGATTTGACGACTGGCGAGTTTGAGGTCAGCTATTTGGCTAAATGATTTGGCATCTGGTAATAATGTTTCAAACTTTTCCAAGCAGAGTTTTTGCAATGCTGGTGAGGCACTTGAGGATTCATGATAAATGATCTTTAGCGTTTCAATGTCAGTTAGCTTCTCTATGGCTTGTAAACGAGTATCATAATCGGTATCGTTAAGCGCTACGTTGATTAACTCTGGTGAATTGCCTGCAAGTGTTAGCAATGCTTTTTGGCGATGTTTTGGTTTTACCGAATCAACGGTGGGTTTACTGAACAATTTAAACATGACAGATATTCGCTTTCAAATATACAAAAGCAATAGTTTACCCAAAATTTGCAATCAATTCAGGTTAATTTTGCACTTACTTGCCAATGCTATGATGAATGATGGTAAAAGAACTATAGATTACAAGGTTAGTATTGGTTGAAGTAATCAAGCTAGCTATTTTCGAACAAGAGAGACACAATGAGAATAAGATTCCCATCTTTAAGTTTAACTTTAGTCGCGGCTTTCCTGCAGATGAGCTGTGCTACAAGTGAGAGTATTCAGACTCATTCAGGGATAGCAGTGCCAGCCAACTCAGATGCAATGGCGGTAGCAGACTCGACAGAAGAAAGTTTGATTAGAGCATTGCCAGATGTGATTTCTGGCAAAGTCTCACGAGCGACTATGGCTGTGATGAGTCGTTATCACTTTGCCAAAAAAGACTTAACTAGTGAGTTGGCTCTGAATGCAGCAAAAAAATATATCGAGTTTTTGGATAATAGTAAGGCATATTTGTTGGCAGAAGATGTCGATGCTTTTTATGCTGAGGCTGAGAAATATGGTGAGCGCTGGCTAAAAGCTGGCCAATTAGAAGCGCCTTATAGCATTTATAACTTGTTCGTTAAGCGGGTGGTAGAGCGTACTTATTGGTTGGAGTTGCAGTTTTCGCAA
>CAKMZF010000023.1:9986-26057 GCA_929200405.1 uncultured Gammaproteobacteria bacterium
GTAGCACAGGGCGATAAAGGCGAGATGACTGATGTTATTGGCTGGCGCGTCAGTGATGTTGTGGATTTGATTCGCGGTAAGCGTGGCTCAGTGGTACGCCTGAATGTTCGTACTAAGGCGGGGGATATTAAAGATGTTCGCATAGTGCGAGATACTATTGATTTAGAAGCTCAGGCTGCAAGCAGTGAGTTGAAGAGCTTCAAAGGTGTTAAGGGCGTTGAGCATAAAGTGGGTGTGATTACTTTGCCTGCTTTTTATGCTGATTTTGCAGGTGGTAACCAACGTAGTTCTGCTGCTGATTTTGAGAAAGAGCTCAGGAAAATGATGGATGTCGGTGCGGAGAGTATGTTGATTGATTTGCGCGCTGATGGTGGCGGTTCATTGGATGAGGCGATTCGTATTGCAGGGTTGTTTATTCCTAAAGGCACACCAGTTGTGCAGGTCAAGACTTCTGATGGCAGAAAGTCGGTTAAGAAAACTCCTTTTGAGCCAATTTATGATGGTCCAGTTGGTGTTTTGGTGGATCGTGGCAGTGCTTCTGCTTCCGAAATTACCGCAGGCGTTATTCAGGATTTGGGGCGTGGACTTATTATAGGTCAGACCACTTACGGCAAGGGTACTGTGCAAAATGTGATTTCGGTAGATCAGTTTTTGGGTGCTGAGCATGGCAGCCAGGTGAAAATGACTACCGCAAAGTTTTACCGTATATCTGGTGGCAGTACTCAGCACAAAGGGGTTATACCAGATGTGAAGTTGCCATCGGTATTGGATGCTGAGGAAATCGGTGAAGAGAACCAAGATTTTGTGTTGCCTTGGGATCAGATATCTCCAGCGTTGTATCAGCCAAAAGTCATCTCCAATGATTTAGTGCGTAATATTCAACGCAGCAGTGATGCTAGGCGCGCTACCGATCCAGGTTTTCAGGTCTTAGGTAAGCAGATATCAAGATTTAAGTATTTTAAAGATCTAGATACTTTGCCTGTGAGCTTATCGGAGAGAAAAGTGATGGCAGACAAAGATAAGCAGCTTCAGTTAGATATAGAGAATGGTTGGAGAGCGTTAGAAGGCAAGGATGCTTTAGATCATTTAGAAATTGAGTCTGAAGAAGATAAGGTGATTAATGCGAGGACTAAAAAAGATCGAGTAGATCCTATTTTAGATGAGTCGCTGCGTATAATGACCGAGTATCGCGAAGGCTTGTAATTTGTGTGTACTGCTAAGCTAGCGCTCTGCAAAGAGCAAGGGCTTGGCAGCAGAATGATTTATTGAGAACTTTATGAGTTGAGGCGAGCAAATATTGCTCGCCTTAATTTTTCTGCTCTGATAAATCCCGTCTTTGGGGCAGAGTGTTATTGGTTGAGAAAGGCAACCAGTTTGTTGGTGATTTTTTGCATCGCTGCGTTCGCAGCAACTACCCCGCCGGTGGCGCTCTCGGTAAGTGCAGGAACAGCTTCTTCTATTTCAGTTTGTGCTGCGATCTTTCCTTTCTGTAGATCATAAATCTGTGCAGAGAGTGCGATAACGAATTTACTGGGTTTGGCAGTAAAGTCATGTAGTAATTTAGTCATTTGGGTGTCGAGGCGATAATCACCAGATACGGGGGCGCTAATTGGTGCTACGGCTTGGAATATGCCAGCTCTGGTGAGTGAGCTAACCAGAGAGTTGTTCAGCATTTTTGCGGGAGTGTCTGCCCAAGAGCTTAGCGCGTAAGCTGCGATTTCAAAAGGTTCACGTTGATAATGAATATCACGACGATGATAGGGTGAAGCTAGTTCAATTTTTGATACGATAAGTGTGCCGGGAATAGGGGGCAAGGTAGAGCGCGGCGGTGTTGAAAAGGATAGGCTGTACTCGCGCTGGCGGTTTTTATCATCGTGCGTCACCGAAGGCACGCTGCTGCTAGTGCAGCCAGCGGTGAGCGATAGAAAGCTTGACATAGTACCGATGTGCAAGAGTTGGCGTCTGTTTATGAGGAGTTGTGCTTCCGAGCTAACTTGTTGTTTTGGATCGACTGGTTTGTTCGTCATATTACTCTCCAGGGCCGGCAGGTCTTGGTGCGCTGCCAAATAATAAGCTTTGAGGATTGGCTTGAATGTCTTGCAGTAGCAACTGACCATCTTCTGCTAATTGATTTAACTCATTGAGTGTGGTTTGTAGAGAAGGGATCATTTGTTGACCAAATTGTCTAACAATAGTGGTGCCGTCTTCCGCTAAATGTCCAATAGATGATGTGGATTGGCTAATGGTTTTGAGAGTGCCGTCTAGCAAGCTCACAGAGGTCTCCATTCGTTTAGATAAGCTTGCTAAGTTTGCAGTCATATCAGCCAAATTATCGCTAATAGCTGCGGCATTTACAAAAGTTGCATTCAAGTCTCCTTTATGGTCTTCGATGATCGTTCCCAGTAAGGCAATGCTATCAAGGCCTTTTTGCAAACCGCCGCTTTCATCAGAGAGCAGTGAAGTGACTTTTTCCAAGTTGTTCAGGGTATTGGAAAAGTGATCTAGATTTTTTACACTGAGCATAGTGGTTAGGCGGCGTGAAATCTTTTCAATGCGGTCAGTGAGTGTGTCAAATACATTTTCAAGTCGGGTAGAGAGTGAACGTTTAACTGGGATTCTTGGGTATTCGTCCCCTTCTATAATAGGAATCGAGGCATTGCCATTGCTGCCTCCGGACAGTTCCAGATAACCTACCCAGGTGATAGCGCTCACGATCAGTTCCGCACGCATGCCTTCAACAACTGGCGTGTCTTCGTTTAGATCAATGAGCACTTTAACGCGCCATGGGTTGATAGGGTCTAGCCCTACTTTGGCAACTTTACCGACATCTACACCACGCATTTTAACTGGGGCTTTTTCCGCCAAGCCCGCGACAGATTCGGTCATATAAATAACATAACGTTTGGTGGCAATTTTTTCTGTGCCTAAAGTCATCCACATGATCGCTGCGATCATTGCTAGGGTAAGAATAATGACAAATATGCCGGTGATGGCGTAGCGTACTTGAGATCTCATGTTTGCCATGCTCTAGTGGATTTGTGAATCATATAACTATATTTCTTTATTACAGACATTGTTGATAATTGTAGTTTATTGTCATTCATTAGCAAATCTTGCTGCTCTTGGTCCATGGAAATAGGCTTGTATTTCAGGGTGTGAGTGACTTTTTAGGTTGTGCATGCTGTCATAGGCAAGGACTTTTTTCTCGCCGAGGTAGGCAACTCTGTCTGTGGTGCGAGAAAGTGTGTCAAGGTCATGGGTGATAATAACCACGCTCATCCCTAATGCCGCTTTAAGCTCTAGAATTAAATTGTCCAACTCTGCGGCACCAACTGGATCTAAACCTGCGGTTGGTTCATCTAAAAATAACACTTCAGGATCCATGGCTAAGGCTCGGGCTACCGCTGCTCGTTTAAGCATGCCGCCAGAAAGTTCACTGGGAAATTTGTGATAAGAAACGGTTGGCAGACCTACTAAGCGAATTTTTAATTTCGCCAGCTCATCTATATGGCCTCTAGAGAGATCAGTCCGCTCTACAAGCGGTAACGCAACGTTTTCTAGTAGAGTGAGTTCTCCAAATAAAGCGCCACCTTGAAACATCATCCCATAACGGGTCCTCAGATCATGGGCAGCATCTTCGCTAATGCCTTGCAGCTCTTGTCCTAGTAATTCAACACTGCCGACGGTAAATTGTTGCAACATGATGATCGTGCGCAAAAGAGTCGTTTTTCCTGAGCCACTACCGCCGACTAAGCCAATGATTTCCCCCGCATTAACTTGCCAATCTAGATTGTCATGAACAACATGACTGCCAAACTTAGTTTCCAGTCCATTGATATTTATCACCAATTTCGGTTTGGCTGTAGTCTTTGTGGTCATGGCTGTTTCTTGATTCATATCGCGCCTATTATTTAATCACCGGTATGTCTAACCAGCTAAATAATATTGAGAATATGGCATCTAAAAGTATCACTAAGAAGATGGATTGCACTACCGATCTGGTGGTGTGTTCGCCTACTGATTCAGCGCTATTCTTTACTTGTTGGCCTTGGTAACAGGCAATCATCGCAATAGTTGCGGCAAAAACCGGTGCCTTAATTAAGCCAACGATTAGCCCTGATGCAGGAACTGTCTGCGGAATACGTCGAATAAATTCGTCAAAGTTGACATCCAGTAAACTTGAGGAAATTACCATCCCGCCAAAGATACCTGCGGCATCGCCAAATAAAGTGAGCAGTGGCAGGGCGATAGTTAAGCCTATGATTCTCGGCAGATACAGTATTTCGTAGGGATCCATACCAAGGGTCTTCATGGCATCTAGTTCTTCGCTAACTTTCATGCTGCCAACTCTTGCAGTGATGGAGGCACCTGTACGACCAGCGACAATAATGGCGGTAATCAGTGGGGCTAGCTCGCGCAAAATGGTGATAGTGACCATTTCAACAATAAAAATATTGGCTCCGTAAGTTTTGAGTTGTATGCCGCCTTGATAGGCGATAACAATGCCGATAAGAAAATTTAGCAAGGCGATAATGCCAAGCGCTTTAACACCAGCATTGTCAACAACATCAAAGATTTGCGCCCAGCGAAATCGCCACGGCTTTATTAATAATCTAGCGCCAACGGTTGCGGTATGTCCAAAGAAGCTCAGAAAATTTCGACCATTAATAAGCGCAGAGAAAGTTGACTGCCCCAAGCTTTGCAGTGCATTTAGTTGAGTTCTGGTTTCGATTTCTTCGCTGAGTTGCAGGGCATTGCCAACTCTTTCCATGATTTCAGAATACTGCGGCTTTAGTCCGATCAGGGTAATGTCTTGTTTGAGTAGGGTTTTATGCAGCACATATGCACCACTGGTGTCTAAGCTGGTAATCTCACTTAGATCAACGATTTGAATGTCATGGTGATCCAGTATTTGCAGAATATCTGCCTGCGCTGCTTCGCTGGCTTTAATCGTCAGCTCACCGGATAGCATCAGTCTATCGGGCTGAGCAGAAGAGCATAGTATTGCGGAAAAATCAGACATTTACAGTGATAGTGAATTAGCGGGTGATGATATTGTTATTCATTAGGTGCATTATACTTTCTTTTGGCATTTTTTGTTGTCTTTGGATAGTCACAGAAAAGTATTTTGACCAGATTGTCAGGATTATGGGTTGTGGTATTTTCGCCATTTGCTAGGTTGTTGCTGGGCGCCATTGGTAGACCATATGCCATGTTTCTTGGCACGTGCTTGGTTTTCAGCGGCGGCATACTCTGGTTTGTCATTGTATTGATGGTAAACCGTAACCCAGCCCTGCTCTATTAGAGCTAAGGCTACATCTTGTTGATGAATGTAGAGTGACGATACACTCCGGCCATAGCGATCAGTGTCCGTGATTTCAATACGAACTGACTGTTTGGCAACTAAATTTTTCAATGCTTTTTTAGCTCGTTGACCCCAAGGTTTTTGACCCATCTCTGGGGCGTCAATGCCATGCAGGCGAATTTCTAGTTTGCCCTCAGGGCATTTAGCGATAATCGAATCTCCGTCAATCACTTTGCTGACAGTACACTGCAAAGTCGTGCCATTGGCTGGAGCTGCTAATGTTGGTTCTGGCGCAAATTGCCAACGATACAGGCTGATGCTGCTCATCACCAGAAATGTGAGCCAGATGAGACTGTAGCTTTTTAGCTGTCGTAGAAAGCTTGACATGCTTTGAAGAGAATGATGTTAGCTATGTGAGAAATAAAAGTAGATTAGCCTAAAAACCAGCCACAGAGCTGTACAACTGCCCAAGCAAAAAAACCGGCGGCAATATCATCGATCATGATGCCAAGGCCACCGTGAATATTTTTATCGAGCCAGCTAATGGGATATGGTTTAAGGATATCAAATACACGGAAGGCAATAAAAGCCACTAAAATAGCTGCGGGAAAACTTGGTAGTAAGAAGCAGCAAACCATCATGCCAGCAATTTCATCCCAAACGATTGCTCCATGATCATGTGTTCCTAATGCCTTTGCGGTGTGACCGCATAGCCAGATGCCAACAAGCGTGGCCATTGCCGTTACCACCGCATAATGCGCAGGGGTAAGGAGATAATGCATTAACAGGATGATGGGGATAGCGGCTATGGAGCCCATAGTGCCCGGCATGATCGGCGATAAGCCACTGCCAAAACCAAAGGAGACAAAATGGGCTGGTGATTTCCAGATGTCTATCGGATTTATTCGAGGGGTTGAGTGATTAGATGAAGTGGTCATAGCCTTTTACCGGAACCTTAAGGGTGTTTTGCCAATCAACATGAGTTTGTTGTGTCGTGTCTTTTGACTTTATAAAACCGACCATTTGCAATGGCGTATTGTGTGCTTTGGCGGCTTTTGCGATGGCAGGAAAGTCTGCTTTGTTGCACGTGCCGATCAGTTCGTAATCATCGCCACCATTGAGCTGGCGTTCGATAACGGTGCGTACGTCCATGCCGAAGAAATCTGGGTGTCTTGGTAGCTGGCTGCCACTCACCACGGCCAAGCAATCACTGGCTTTTGCCAAATGAGTGAGGTCCTGCGCAAAGCCATCTGAAATATCAATCAATGCAGTTACATATTCAGCAATTGCTGAGGCAAATTCTACCCTAGGGATAGGCTTGCAGTAACGCTCGGCAAAAGAGTCTAGCCAATCAATATCGGAGCTGGGCTTTTTTGCTAGCTGCTCCTGTAGAGTAGCTAGTCCCATTGCGGCGCCGCCAATAGAGCCTGTTGTGAAGATCAAGTCGCCCGTTTGCGCACCGCTGCGAGTAATTGACTTTTGTGCCTCACCTATAATCGTTATGCTAATAGAAAGTTTGCTGTCTCTAGTCATATTGCCGCCAACTAGCGTGGCTCCATGAACCTGTGCTAATGTAAAAAAACCTTGAGCGAATCGATCAATAAAATCGTTATTGGCTAGCTCAAATGGTAAATTCAATGAGCATAGCAGCCATTTGGGTTTTGCTGCCATGGCCGCAATATCGCTGAGATTGACTGCAAGTGCGCGATGCCCAATCAGTTCGGTAGGCATGTCCGCTAAAAAGTGCCGTCCAGCTATTAAAGTATCAGTGGTCACAACCTGTTGTAGCGTTGCATTTGGTTGCAGTACAGCGCAATCATCACCGGGGCCTACAATAACGCCGTTGGCTGATGTTTCGGGATTGTGCTGTTGGTGGCTCAGCAACCGATCAATCAATGAAAACTCAGATGTTTTAGTCATTCAATTTGCCAAGTGATGTGATGATTTAGAGGTCTTTAACCAAATATTTTTCGCGGTAATACTGCATCTCTGCAATGGAATCTTGAATATCGCTAAGGGCAAGGTGTTGTGGTTTTTTCTCAAAAGAGGGTTGGTCTGGATACCAGCGACGAACAATTTCTTTAAAAGTCGAAACATCAAGGTTGCGGTAATGAAAAAAGGCTTCTAGTTCAGGCATTTCTCTTGCCAAAAAGCGCCTGTCCTGACAAATGCTGTTGCCGCACATCGGTGAGGTGTTGGCAGGTACCCAACGTTTTAAAAAAGCGATAGTATCTGCCTCAGCTATTTTATGGGTGGTTTTGCTATTTTTGACTCTTTCGGTCAAGCCCGATCTACCATGATGTCTGGTATTCCATTCGTCCATGCCATTGAGAGCTTCATCACTTACGTGGATAGCAAGCTCTGGACCGTGGGCTAGAGTATTTAAATTGGCGTCGGTGATAATAGTCGCAATTTCTATAATGCTGTCGTTGTTGGTATCAAGACCAGTCATTTCTAAATCAATCCAGATCAGATTGTTGGCATTTTTTACGGGTGTGGCATTCATTTGGCTACTTAGCATGATGTTTCCTATAATTTTAGGTATTATGCGATAGTCAGTGCAAAAACAAAACCTAGTAAGCGGTTTTGATGGTGATTTGATGGCAGAAAATAAAATTCATCTCGGGAATTAGTATTATGGTGTATAAGTGAATCCGCAGGAAAATCAGGCCAGAGTCATCGCGACCTATGGCCGTGAGGTGGTAATTGAAGATGCTCAAGGGCAGTTGTGGCCAGCATTTACCCGAGGCACTTTGCCCGCCTTGATCGCGGCAGATCAAGTAGAATGGGAGCCGTTAGAAGAGGATAAAGCCATCGTCACCAGTTTGCATGAGCGCAGCAGCTTATTGGCCAAGCAAAACCGTTACGGCAAAACCAAATTGGTTGCCAGTAATGTAGACATTGCCTTGGTTGTTATTGCACCGGAGCCACAGCCGTATTTTGAATTGATCGACCGCTACGGCATTGCTTTAAATAATGCTGGTATAGAAGTAGCGATTGTGGGTAACAAAGCAGATGTCACGAATAGCAAGCATCGCCAAACCTATGATGAAATATTAGCATTGTATCGTTCTTTGGGCTGGCAGACTTTTGCCGTTAGTGCCACAGAACCTGAGACATTGCAGGCTTTACAGCAATCGATTCATGGTAAAAGCACCATATTATTGGGTCAGTCGGGCGTCGGCAAGTCGTCAATCACCCATGCTTTAGCCGGTGTGGAAATACGCACCCAAGCGCTCTCAAAAGCAACTGGCTTAGGTCAACATACCACTACAGCAACAGCTGCTTATCCGTTATTAAGTGGCTCAGGCTATCTAATAGATTCCCCTGGTGTCCGTGGTTTTCATCCGCAAATTAGCGAGCTAAGTGAGTTGGAGAAAGGTTATCCGGAGATATTAGCAGAGATGGAGCATTGCCAGTTTCGTGATTGCTCTCATGTTCATGAGCCATCTTGTGGAGTGCTTGCGGCGTTAAATGCTGGCAAGATACATCAAAATAGGCTCAATAGTTTTTATCATATCCGTGACAAACTACAACTTTAGATCAATCCGCTAAAGGGTTGAACGGTTACCATTTCTCCTGCTTCTACGGTGGTGGTTTGCATCGCCAAAATCACAAAGCAGTTGGCGCGGCTCATTGTAGTGAGAATTCCCGAGCCTTGATCCCCAGTGCCTGAGACGATTAGCTCTCCGGTTTTATTTGTGGAAAGAATACCACGTTGGTACTCCACTCTGCCGGGGCGCTTGCGCAGTTTTTGTTGTGCTTTTGCTTGCAACATCAACGGTGGTGTTGCTTCGGTCTCACCCATGCATTCGCGTAATGCTTGCTGTACAAATTGGTAAAAAGTGACCATCACTGAAACAGGATTACCCGGTAAGCCAAAAAATAGTTTACCATTTACTTTGCCAAAGGCCAGAGGTCGGCCAGGTTTCATAGCTATTTTCCAGAAATTGACATTGCCTAATTCGGTCAAAATTGCTTTGGTAAAATCGGCTTCCCCAACAGAAACGCCGCCAGTGCTGATGATAACATCGGCTTTTTCGGATGCTTGTATAAATGCTGATCTCAAACTGTCGGGATTATCAGCGATAACGCCCATATCCCAATAACGAACCCCGAGCCTGATCAACATGCCACGGAGCGTGTAGCGGTTGCTATCGTATATTTGCCCTGCTTCAAGAGGTTGGCTGATACTTTGCAGCTCATCCCCAGTGGAGAAAAAAGCCACAGTGATTGGACGATAGGTCAGTACTGAGGCGATACCAATGGAAGCGATCAATCCCATATCGGCAGCAGTGATGTGACGACCCTTGTTTAAGATTACATCGCCTTGCTTAATGTCTTCCCCTGCATAGCGGACATTTTGTCCTTGAGAAACTAGTTTCTCTGCGGTGTTGAAAACTATTTGCTCTTCTTGACGTTCGATGTGTTCTTGAAGTAATACCGTGTCATAGCCATCTGGCATTGGTGCGCCAGTCATTATTCTCACAGCAGACTTGGCGATGACTTCACCTGTAAAAGTTTCGCCAGCTAAGCAACGACCAATTATGGTGAGCTTGTTGACAGCGTTGGGTTGGATGTCTTGTGCCCTAACGGCATAACCGTCCATGGCAGAGTTATTGTGTGGAGGAACATTAATATCTGAACGCAATGGTTCTGCGAGAACTAGCCCTAGGGAATTTTCGGTGGGAATTTGTTGGGTTACTTGAGTGGCTTGCGTTTGTGCCTTAATTTGAGCAATGGCTATTTCTACAGGCAATGAATTTGGGTCAAAATCATCTTGGCAACTGGGATCAGAAGTAGGTGTGTTATTGTTCATAATGCTTGCTGGTTAGAATGATGGAAAATACTTGGAAGTGCTCTCCCAAGTAAATTTTAAATTTGGTTATAATATGCGGAGTTAATTGGCTCAGGTCAAGTTCGATATTTCGTTAAACCATCTGAAGTGGTGGTGTGAATAGGATAGCAATAATTAGGGGTTCACCATGCAGTGGAAAAGAAGCAGAAGATCAACCAATGTTGAAGACCGCCGTGATGGTAGAAGAGGTGGCGTTAGAATGCCAAGGTTGGGGAGTGGGGGTATTAAACTAAAAGGCTCATCCATGTTGATTCTGATGGTGTTAATTTTTTTGTTTAGTGGAAAAATTAGCACTTTATTTGGTGGCGGTAATAGCTTGCCAGAAAGTAGATTGCCAGCACCAGAGAGCAGCGATGTATTTGCGGATGTCTTTAGAGATATTAATGCTAGCGCGAAGTCGCCCGAAGTAGCGACTCAAAATAGGCAAGGTGATCAGTCTGCTGCGGATATTTTCGACACTATTATTGAGGGTAAAACTCCTATAGGTAAGCCAGTTGGTCAACGCGAGGCATCAACTGTATTGAATGATATTTTGCAGAGTTCAGGGAGTCAAAACCTAGATGTGAAGCCAATTAATCGCTATAGCAATGATGTAGATGCAGATTTTGTGACTGCAATTTTGGGAAGCACCGAAGATGTTTGGCGCGCGATTTTCCCACGGGGTCAATATAGAGCACCGAGCCTAGTGCTCTATGATGGTAGAACACCAACAGCTTGTGGTGGTGGCTCGGCTGCGAGTGGGCCTTTTTATTGTCCTGCAGATCAAAAAGTCTATTTAGATACTGATTTCTTTAAAGAGCTTGCTCGGATAGGCGGCAAGGGTGATTTTGCGCAAGCCTATGTTATTGGTCATGAGGTTGCGCATCATATTCAAGGACTAACAGGGACTTCTCAACGCATGAGAAGGTTGCAGCGGCAATACCCGAGATCAAAAAATCAGCTTTCGGTAATGCTGGAGTTGCAAGCAGATTGTTTGGCGGGGGTTTGGGCGTATCATTCTCATAAAAGCTTATCTTGGTTAGAAGTAGGTGATATTCAGGAGGGTCTAAATGCGGCAAGCGCTATCGGCGATGATAGAATTACCAGAGGTATGGTTTCAGCTGAGTCATTTACTCACGGAAGCTCAAAGCAGCGTCAAGAGTGGTTAATGCGAGGAGTAAACAGTGGCGATGTTCGGAATTGTAACACCTTTAAGGCGATGGCGAATTTAGACGGTTTTTAGAAGGAGGTAAAGTGATCTGAATAAAAAAGCGCCATTAGGGCGCTTTTTTATTTTAAGTTTCTAAATTAAGCATTGTATTGTAATGTCTAATTTACTCGCTTTCAGCTGCTATAGCACGATATACGATAGCACCGATAATGCCGCCTACAATCGGAGCAACCCAGAATAACCAAAGCTGTGGGATTGCTGCAGTGTCAGCAAATAAGGCAACACCTGTGCTTCTGGCTGGGTTTACAGAGGTGTTTGAAACAGGGATAGAGATAAGGTGTATTAGCGTTAAACATAGGCCGATTGCGATAGGCGCAAAACCAGCAGGTGCACGGCTATCCGTAGCGCCCATAATAACGAATAAGAATATTGCCGTTAGCGCTATCTCAGTAATTAATACCGATATCATGTTATAGCCATGTGGTGATAAATCGCCGTAGCCATTTGAGGCAAAACCACCAGCAGTAAATTCTGGTGCGCCACTGGCAATACTAAAGAGCACAGCTGCAGCGACGATAGCACCTAAAGTTTGAGCGATTATATAAGGGATAAGCTCTGCAGCAGAAAATCTACCGCCAGCCCATAGCCCAAACGAGACAGCTGGGTTTAGATGGCAGCCTGAAATATGGCCAATAGCAAAAGCCATGGTTAGTACGGTTAAACCAAAGGCAAGTGATACGCCTACATAGGCAATGCCAAGGTCAGGTATGCCAGCAGCCAATACGGCGCTTCCACAGCCACCTAAAACGAGCCAAAATGTGCCAATAAACTCAGCGGTAAGTTTTTTTGATAGTCCCATAGTTCCCTTTCCTTCTGATGTTTTAAGTGAAAATTTTTAGAATATTTTTAATAAAATACAAAATGTATGTGCTTAATGATAGCAAAAATTTTGTTAAAAGAGAAAATAGTTTTCATTCTCTGGGTGTTGTCTTACTTGGAAACGGTGATGTCGAAGTCTAAAATAGACTATTTGATAGCGGAGACAGGAAAAAATAGTGGATTTGCGGTACAGTTAATTAGTATCATCGCATCAAATTGAGATGAGAATATAAATAGGTTGTGATCTTTGGAGGCAAGCTTGGAGAGCAATAAGTTGGCAATGAACAGCTCAGGTGATAATGGAGCACCTGATGTGGCGGACTCCTATGTCTCTGTCGTAGAGATAAGACGGCGTTTTGCTTTTGCTTTATCTGCCATGTATAGAGCAGAAGTTCCTTTATATCAGCAGATGGTAACGGCGATAGCTGCTGAGAATGGTGCTGTACAAGACTCGATTAGGCAGAGTGTTGATGCTCAAAAAGCAGAGCCTATTGAAATGCATGGTGCCATTCGTTTGGGTTTGCCCAGTGAGCTGGCAGTTATAAGACGACTGTTTACAGTGATGGGGATGTTCCCCGTTGGCTATTATGATTTGTCAGTTGCCGACCTTCCTGTGCATTCCACTGCATTTAGGCCTATCTCGCAGGCAGTGTTAGAGCAGTCTCCATTTCGAATGTTTGTGTCCCTGTTAAGGTTGGAGCTAATAGAGTCGGTTGAGCATAGGAAACAGGCGGAGGAAATATTAGCTAGGCGAGAGATTTTTTCTGAGTCATTGTTGACGGAAATCTCGAATTTTGAGCAGCAAGGAGGCTTAACCCAAGCACAGGCAGAGGTTTTTATTGATGAGGCGCTAGCGGTTTTTCGTTGGCATTCAGAAGCGACAGTCTCACAATCTGTCTATCAACAGTTCAAAGCGATTCACCCCTTGATTGCGGATATTGTGTGTTTTAGTAGACCGCATATT
Source organism: uncultured Gammaproteobacteria bacterium (assembly GCA_929200405.1). Taxonomy (GTDB): domain Bacteria; phylum Pseudomonadota; class Gammaproteobacteria; order Cardiobacteriales; family CAKMZF01; genus CAKMZF01. The sequence goes on from CAKMZF010000023.1 coordinate 23,143, forward strand.
AATCACCTAGCACCGCAGGTGGTGGATATCGATTGTTGCCATCGGGCTTTGGGAGATCAGGGCTTTGTAATGAAGCAGAGCATTGAAGGGTCTCCTAAGCGGAAATGCTCAATTCTATTACGGCAAACCGCTTTTATGGCAGTTAATGAGTCGGTTTTATTTCCAGAAGTATTTGGTAGTGATAATACTCGTGCTATATCAGGCCAGCATATGGCAAGGTTTGGGGAGATTGAACAGCGTGGCATGGCTTTGACTCCTAAGGGGCGGGCATTATATGATTCTTTATTGAATGCGGCAGAGCGTAGAGTCAAAAGCCATTCTGAGTCAGGAGATAAAACATCTGATGGCAGTAGCATTTTGGCCGATGTTTTCAGTGAGTTTCCAGATGATTTGCAGCAATTACGAGTCTTAAAGTTAGGATATTTTAGGTATTCTCTAAAGGATCAGTCCAAACCGGTTGTGGATATCGACCAAGGAGTAGCTAATAGGGATGTCATTGCAACGCCGATTTTGTATGAGGATTTTCTACCTGTGAGTGCGGCTGGTATTTTTCGGTCAAATTTAAAGGATATAGAAGAGCTGCCAGAGCTATCTATGGCGGCGGCAGGAGGTAGTCAGTCTGTGTTTGAGCAGGCGTTAGGGAGATCAGTTATTGATCCCTTTCATTGGTATGATCGTCAGCAACAGGCTTCAATAGCATTATGTTTGAGTCACGATTAGGTATAGCGCATGAAAAGGCGCTAAAATTATTTGTAGACGAGTTGGGCTGGATTGCTGCCGACACGACCGAAATCGTCAGATATAACCAGAGTGCAAGGCATGGAACGGGTAATGCGCTGGCGGTAATACGGCCGCGGACAAGTGCTGAAGTTTCTAAGATTCTAGCGTATTGTGTTAACGCAGATATACAGGTGGTTCCGCAGTCTGGAAATACCGGTTTGGTGCTTGGCTCTGTGGCAGACGCTAGTCGGCAGCAATTATTGATGAGTCTAGAAAGGTTGCAATCTATTGAGACAGATACAGATAATAGAACCGCTGTCGTCGGTGCAGGGGTGCGATTATCTGCGCTCAATGCAGCCTTAGCAGAATTAGAGCTAATATTTCCTATTGATGTTTCATCGGATCCCAGTATTGGTGGCATGATAGCCACTAATACTGGCGGTTCAAGGTTGTTGAAATATGGGGATGTTCGACAGCATGCCTTGGGGCTTACTATTGTGCTTGCAGATGCAGAAGGTACAGTTATTCAACTCGGCAGAGGTCTGCGGAAGGATAACTCAGGAATCGATTGGAAACAGTTATTTATAGGTAGCAGTGGTGTCTTTGGAATAATTACTAAAGCTGAATTGGCTCTAACATTACGACCTCAACAACAAGCTGCGGTATTGCTTGTGCCGAGTGGCTATGCTGTTATTCCTGAATTGCTGAGGGCAATGGAATTACAGTTTGGTGATGCATTAACGGCATTTGAAGGAATGTCTAAAGCAGCTTTAGAGCGGGGGATGGGAGATTCTCCAGTATTAAAGAGCGCATTTCCGGAGGGTAATATTCCTCCCTATGTCATTTTAGCGGAAATTAGCCGTTCTTACTCTCAATATCAAGGAGAGATAGATATCGAGCAATGGCTGACCATTGGCTTGGAAAGTATTTTTTCGGATGCTGAACTGTTAGCAGATGCAATGTTCGGCAATTATCAGCAGCTTTGGGCGTTGCGGCATGGCCTCTCATCTGGTGTACAAAGCACAGGCTATCTAGTTCCTTTTGACTTATCATTTAAACGAAACAAGGCAGTGCAGTTTATCGAGGACGTAGAAGCTGAGTTGATGAAAAAACATGCGTTTTCGCAAGTCACGCTCTGCCATTTTGGGCATATCGGTGATGGTGGCGTGCATTTGAACTTTGTTATTGAACATGCAGTTGAGGAGGAGCATCAAATACAGATATCAGAGGCATTGAAGACATGGGTTTTTTCGAAAGCAGTTGAAGAGTATCAGGGTAGTTTTAGTGCGGAGCATGGCGTAGGCCCAGTAAATAATAAGATATATCAACTCTATACAGGACATAAGTGTAAACTCTGGGCAGATGGTTTTTCAGAGTTGAGTTCCGCTAACTGGCTGGGCAATAGCAAGTTTGGGCGTGACAGTGAAGAACATTAATGACTCTTGTGAGACAAGATCAAGAGTAGTAAACGTGATAGAGTTGAGTTAATTATAAAAATTACTTGGAGATAAATATGCAAACCTCGTTAGTGATCACTATCCTAGGAGATGATCGTCCCGGCCTGATTAATGTCATATCAGATGTGTTATTGGAGTATAAAGCAAACTGGGCAGAAAGCCGCATGGCAAACCTGGCAGGTAAATTTGCTGGAATCTTAGATGTTTCGGTAAGCAAAGAAAATGTTGATGAGTTGCTCAAAAGTCTGAAAGAGCTCTCTGATGCAGATAATAACCTGCATATTTATGCAGAGCATATAGTTGCTAGGGAGAGTAAGGAGTCTGGAACACTACTTAATATAGAGCTATTAAGTCAAGATCGTCCTGGAATTATTGATGAAATAACCAACGAGTTGACGCGACTGAAAGTGAATGTGGAAGAGCTGTTAACCGAGCAAAGAGATGCTTCGATGGGTGGTGGTAAATTATTTTATGCCAAACTAATGTTGAGATTGCCAGAAGGTTTGGATAGTTATGAGCTGCAAGAAGCGCTGGAAGCGCTCTCTGATCAATTAATGGTAGATATCAACTTTCACGGAGGTAGCGATTGATGGCTGTTAGCGATATCTTGGTAAATTTTCTGTCTCAATTAAAGGCTCAGCCAGATGCAATTTTATTCTCCGATAGTATGAAGATGATTGAATCTATTTATGACTTTCAACCCACTGCATTTAGCAATGGCTATATTCACAACAGCGC
>CAKMZF010000024.1 GCA_929200405.1 uncultured Gammaproteobacteria bacterium
TTTCGAATTATCTTAGGACATGCCTAGGGGAACTCAGGAAAAACTAGTGACAATGCTCAGCACCGCAGCAAAGAAGGATGGATAGCTATCTGATGGTGCTTTTTATCCTCAGTATGATTTCATTAACAAGTCTTGAAAAGCCAATAGTATACGTCAAAGCACTATTGCAACCCCTTATAAAAAAAGACAAAATCTAACCCCATGATTTACTAAAATACCAAAAGGGTCATTATGGCAGCAATGCTGGATTATCTGATTATCAATGCAAGCCTTGTAGATGGTCGTGAGGCCATGAATATTGCGATTAGGGATAGTAAAATTGTAGAAGTTACGGATCAAGCAATAGCAACCTCAGAACTACCTGATGATTGCTTGTACGATGCAAAAGGACAGTTAGTTACGGCGCCTTTTATTGATAGCCATTTTCATATGGATGCCACGCTAAGCCTGGGAAAACCCAGACTAAATCAAAGCGGAACCCTGTTAGAAGGCATTCAAATTTGGAATGAACTCAAACCCAACCTAACATTTGACGCCATAAAGCAACGGGCTCTGAAAATCTGCCATTGGGCTATAGGGCAGGGGACATTAGCAATACGCAGTCATGTAGATATCTGTGATGATGCGTTGCTTGCGGTGCAAGTATTACTAGAAGTCAAAAAAGAAATGGCTCCTTGGCTTGACCTGCAATTGGTCGCATTTCCGCAAGATGGGTACTACCGCTACAAAAACTCAGTTGATAACCTAAAACGTGCGTTAGACATGGGCGTTGATGTAATAGGCGGGATACCCCACTTTGAGCGGACCATGGCGGATGGCAGTCACTCTGTCAGATCACTTTGTGAGCTGGCGGCGGAGCGTGGTCTGATGGTAGACATGCACTGTGATGAGTCTGATGATCCTCTTTCAAGACATATCGAGAGCCTAGCCTATGAAACTCAACGGCTAGGGTTACAGGGCCGAGTCACAGGCTCGCACCTTACCTCTATGCATTCTATGGATAACTATTATGTCAGTAAACTGATGGCGCTAATGGCAGAGGCACAGCTGAACGTGGTTGCTAATCCATTAATCAATATTACTCTGCAAGGACGCCATGACAGCTACCCTAAGCGACGCGGCATGACCAGAGTTAAAGAACTGAACGCTAGGGGTATCAATGTAGCTTACGGACACGATTGTATTATGGATCCATGGTATAGCCTTGGCAGCTATGACATGTTAGACGTTGCTCATATGGGATTACATGTTGCGCAGATGACAGGTGTAGCAGAAATGCAAAGCACCTATGCAGCGATTACCCACAATGCTGCCAAGGCACTAAACTTAAGCAATTACGGCATAGCTAAAGGATGCAATGCTGATTTAGTGGTGCTACAAGCCAAAGACAGCATTAACGCGCTAAGACTGCGCCCACCAAGGCTCATTGTCATGCGCAGAGGTCAAGTAATCTCCACAGCTAGCCCTAATATTAGCGAAGTAAATCTTGGGAATGGGGTAGTATCAATAGATTTTAATTTATCTTAGGACCTGACTAAGGTGGTGCAGAAAGAGTATTATTTAATGATGAGAAAAATCGTTTAAGTAAGTATAGACTAAAGGAGCTATTTGTAGCAGGTAAAACAGCCCGAAACGCTGCCTCATTTTTGGTATTGCTAGCGGCAGAGAGAATGATGAGCCCATTATAATATTTGTAAGTTGTTTCGGTATATATTAGTCTTAGGATTACACATTATCGCTATTAAAGCGAGCGCAATCAGAGTCTGTGAGATAGCAGGAAAGTTAGTGTAACTTTATTACAGACCAAAAGTATGGGAGCTTTGTGTTAAAAAAAAATCGAATAAGTAAAACCGAAGCTTACGTAACTTCTTTGGGATTTGGAGCGGCTACGCTAGGCAATTTATATCAACCAATGTCAGATGGTGAGGCTCATTCTGCCATAGAAAAAGCCTTTCAATTAGGTATTAATCAAATAGATACTGCGCCGTTTTATGGATTTGGTTTAAGTGAGCGTAGAGTAGGGGATGCGCTTCGTGCGTATGATGCTAGCTCTTACATTATTTCTTCTAAAGTTGGTCGATTGCTAAAGCCCTGTACGATGGCATCGGAGAAATATGGTTATAGTTCTCCGATGCCATTTGAGCCGATATTTGATTATTCCTATGATGGGGTTATGCGCTCTTTTGAAGACAGTCTGCAGAGGCTAGGACTTTCTGAAATTGATATTATTTATATGCATGATATCGGGTCTTTGACGCACGGCGATGATCATAAAAATCAGTTCTCTGTTGCGATTGATAGTGGTTATAAAGCTATGAGAGAGTTACGCGATCAAGGTGTGGTCAAAGCTATTGGATTGGGAGTGAATGAATACCAGATATGTGAAGAGGCAATGAACTATGCCTCCTTCGATTGCTTCTTACTTGCAGGGCGCTATACCTTGTTAGAGCAAAAGGCATTGACATCATTTTTACCACGCTGTGAAAAAGATAATATCTCAATTATTATCGGAGGTCCTTATAACTCGGGCATACTCGCAACGGGTGTTAGTAACGCCCAACAATCTACTCCTTATTATAATTATGAACCTGCGCCAGCAGAAGTGATTGATAAAGTGCGTAAAATTGAAGCGTTATGTACCGAATACAAAGTCACCTTAGCTGCTGCAGCACTGCAATTCCCTTTAGCGCACTCGGCTGTTGCCAGCGTGATACCGGGACTTGATAGTGCGAAAAGAGTTGAACAAACACATGCTCTTATGCAAGAAAAAATTCCTAAAAATTTTTGGTTGGAATTAAAAGACCAAGCATTATTGTGTGCCGATGCACCTATTGCCCGAGAGTAAGAGAAATGTTAAGAATTGATACTCATCAGCATTTTTGGAAGTTATCTCGAGGTGATTATGGCTGGCTTACCGAAGATCTCACAGAACTGTACCGAGATTTTTTGCCAAAAGATGTTAAGCCTATTTTAGATCAACTAACTGGCACAACATCAAGCTACAAAACAGTGGTAGTTCAAGCTGCGCCAACGCTCGAAGAGACGAAATTTTTACTATCGCTAGCCTGCGATCATGATTTTATTGTCGGTGTAGTGGGGTGGGTTGATTTTGACAATAGTGATGTTTTATCAGATCTTGCAGAGTTGAATAAGTCTCCCTACTTTACAGCTGTTAGGCCGATGATTCAGAATATAGAAGATGATGATTGGATGTTGAATGGACGGTTTGACAAAGTTTTCAAATCATTGATTGATCTTGATTTAAGTTTTGATGCACTGGTGCTCCCTAAGCATTTAGGCCAGCTCAATATTATCGCGAAGCGATATCCGAAACTCAGAATCGTGATTGATCACTGCGCTAAACCTGCTATTCAAGAAAAATCATGCCAAGAAAATCAGCAATGGTCTGCCGATATAAAAGAACTGACTCAGCACAAAAATGTTTATTGTAAGTTGTCTGGTTTGATGACTGAAGCTGGACAAAATCCTGATGTTGAGCGCATAGAGCAATATATGGATTATATTTTTAGCATTTTTCCAGCAAACAGAGTCATGTGGGGAAGTGATTGGCCGGTAGTAAATCTCACCAGTGATTATCAGAAATGGTATGCTTTAGCTGAAAAGAAAATCAATCAGTTATCTTCTCTTGAGCAAGCTCAGATTTGGGTAAACACTGCTAAAGATTTTTATAAATTAGCTTTATGAGATAGAGTAATATTTATATCAATGTGAAGGGAAGTTTGCCTCAAGCGCTTTATTTTTGATTATCCACTCTATTCAAGATTTCTTTATTTCTTTCTCTAATCTTCGTTTTTCATAGTCAACCAGAGAGTCCCGATTAACTTCTCCATTGATGATGGCTAGGGCTACCAATCTTGCACGTCGATTCATACTCTGTATTTCTGTTAGATTGTCAGCTTCATAGCTTTGCATTTTTTCAAATATATTATAGATAACGGTTTGAACCGACCGCGTGGACATACCAGTTTCTATGCCTATTGATTTGTCAGTTAGTCCCAAAGCAACAAGGTTAATCACTTCTATTTCTACCGTTGTAAGGTCATTGCTGCGTGTGTTTTTCCTTTTCAGGATTCCTTGAATCTCAGAGTCAACGACACGTTGTTGATCAAAAAAAACGCCTTGCAATGATCGGATGAGTTTTGCGGGTGAACTGGTTTTAAGTAGATAACCAAAGTTACCAAACTTAGGTACGATTTTCGTTATTGCACGAACATAAGCAGGGTCAGAGAAATTAGACCAAAATACAACTGCAGCGGTATCGCAATTTTGCCATAGGTTTTTGGCGACTTCTATGCCGTTGACTCCTTCCATTTGTAAGTCCACTACAGCGTAGGAAGCATAGTGATTTTTTAACCAATTTATGGCACTTTGACCATTATCAAAAGAATGAATTTTTAACTCGGAAAAAGCGTCTGAAATCAGTTGATCTTCCAAAAATTTTCGATGGAACGGATCATCTTCCACGATGAGTAAATTATTATTTTTCATGGATAGTATTAGCAGTCTTCAACTGTGTCTGAAAAGGTAATGGTTATGCAAGTCCCAGTGTTGCTATCAGATGAATCAAAATGTACCTGCGCACCCATGAGCTTGCCTCTAGCTTTCATATTTTGCATCCCTCCAAGCGGTTTACTTTTTCCTAAAGTAATACCACAGCCATTGTCTTTGATTTTTATTTCAGATTTACGCTGTTGCCGAAGATAGCTTATCTCAATTTCAGTTGCGTCAGCATGACGGACAGCATTATTTACCGCTTCTTGAATAATGCGATAAAGCGTTAATTGTTTATGTGGCACAGTCGCAAAAGTTTTGTCCAATTTAGGGGGATCAAAAGTTAGTTTGCCTTCAATCATAATGTTTCTAGTGGCTTGGGCAAGAAAAGACTCAATTGCCGTTCCAAGGCCAAAGAACTCCAGCAGAGTAGGTTTGGCATCTTCGACTATATTGCGTACATCTTGAATAGCCATGGTGAGTGTTTCTTTGGTTTCGTTTATTTTCTCAACGTCGCTCAGATCAGTGTTTTCTAATTTAAGCGCTAATCGAGATAGATCGGCAAGAACTTGGTCATGCAAGTCCATTCCGATGCGAATACGTTCTTTCTCCATACTTTGCGTTAGACTTTCTGCACCTTTTCTCAGGGCTAGTTCTTTCGCGTGCTCTAGCCTTTCGTGCTGCGCAATTTCTGCGGATCGAAGTGCATAGAAATAAGGACCAACCACATTCGCAACGATCTGAGCGGCTTGCACATGTGGTTCGGCGTAAGATGCGGCTCTCTGGGAGGAGAGTGACAGCGCTCCTATAATACTGCCACCAATTTCAATTCTAACATGCACTCGTGACCTAAGATTAAAATCTAATATCGGCTGGTTATCTGAACCTTCGAAGTTCACTCTTTTATCATTTGAGGCATCTTCAAATACCATATGATTGACCATGCCAAGCAGTAAGTCTTGTATCGGACTGTTGGCAACTTGCCGCCGTTTAAGCCCCCAAGATGTTTGAATGCCTGTCTCGTAAACAATTAACTCATCTCTATTTTCACTAAACAGAGCCACATCAAAATGATTATGAGGGATAACGTCATTTATTTCATTTGAAATAGCAGCAACGGCTGCAGGTAAGTCTACATGACCTGCCAAAGCCTGTGCTATTTGCACTATCTGCTCACGAGAAATCAATTGAACATATTGAGTTGCTTGGTGAATTTTTATGTCATTCATGTCTGAAGGGTAAACATATAGTAGTGATAATGCAATGCGAGTGTCCGCACAAAATATGCGGGCTTATGCATTGTCTCGTCAGCATCATCATGGTTTACTGCTTTCATAGGAGTTAAGTTTATGGCGTTAAATTTTGAAATGTATAAAAACTGCATGCTTGATTTGATCTTGCCTAGCAGTGATTTAATAAAGGTGCATGATGGAATGCTCTGGTGCGAGGGGCCAGTTTATTTCCCTGCCGGAGATTATTTTCTATGGTCAGATATTCCCAATAACCGCTTGTATCAGTGGCCAACGGATTCGACAGTACGAATTTTGCAATACGATAGCAATTATACCAATGGTAATAATCGGGATAACGCCGGTAGGTTAGTGTCATGTAGGCACTTAACACGGAGTGTGGTCCGCACCGAAGTGGATGGCTCCGAAACAGTTCTAGCGGACTCCTTTGATGATAAACCTTTGAATTCTCCCAACGATGTTATCGTCGCTTCAGATGGCACGGTTTGGTTCACTGATCCTACTTATGGGATTATGACAAATTACGAAGGTAGACGAGCGACACCAGAGCAACCGGTCTGTGGTGTTTATAAAATATCAGCGGATGGAGAACACATTGCATTGGCTTCATCTAACTTTGAGAAGCCAAATGGCTTAGCTTTATCTCGGGATGAGAGCATTCTTTATGTAGCTGATTCTGCTCGATCGCATAACCCCGATGGTAATCATCATGTTTTTGCATGTGAGTTAAAACATGGCTGCATTGGAGATGTTCAACCGATATTTGCTGTGGAGCATGGCGTTCCAGACGGCTTGCGTGTGGATGAGTTTGGAAATATCTGGTGTTCGTCTGCTAGAGGGGTGGAGATACATAATTCGACAGGCGAGCATATCGGCTGTATTTTAATTCCAGAGGCAGTGTCAAATCTTGAATTTGGTGGGCCTAAGGGTAACCGTTTATTAATAACGGCATCTAAGTCAGTATACGCTGTATATGTGGCTGTTTCAGGAAGTCGGTTTATTTAGTTATTAGATAGTCAGGACTTTCATTTCTAAAATAATGGAGAAAAAAATGAGTGATACAAATATAACCAAATCAAGTAGACGCGCTCTTTTGAAATCAACGGCGTTGGGCGTTGGTGCTATAACAACGGGTGCTTTCTCAGCAACGTTTTCAAAGACCGCGCGGGCCGCTAGCGCTGACGGTGAGAAAATGGGTGTGGCATTTATCCAATATGTTGCCCATACCGTGCCTGCGGCATGGAGCAAAGGGATTGAAGAAGTTCTTGGTTCGCAACCAAATATCGAATATCAATTGTTAGATGGTCAAGCTAAGGCAGAGGTGCAAGTAAGTTTGATGGATACTCTTATTAACAAAGGCACTAGAGTCATATTCCTACAACCAGTTGATAGTGTGGCATTAGCGCCGTCAATTGCACGTGCTAAACGTGAAGGTATCGCTGTTATTACGTTGAATATCGATGCGACAGAGCCGCATGCGGCTCACATTGAAATGAGTCATTACTATGGTGCTAAAGACATTGCCAAGGTAATGGGTGAGAAAATGGGCGGCAAGGGTAAGGTTGCTATTTTGAATGCGCCTCCAGGAATTATTATTCGTGATCAACGTGAACAAGGCTTTATTGACGGACTTAAAGAATACCATCCAGATATTGAGATAGTCGCCAATCAAGTTGCTGATTGGTCGCGTAAAAAGGCTCAGGATGTATTCACAACCATCATGGCCTCAAATCCTGATGTAACAGGCGTCTACGGCATTAATGATTCAATGGCCTTGGGTGCTGTTGATGTTGCTAAGCAAAAAGGTACCTTAGATAAGATGACTATTTTTGGTAATGATGGTGAAAAAGATGCCTTGGCTTCAATTGAAGCAGGTGAGCTCACTGGCACTCAATATACCGATGTATATCAGCAGGGTAGATATGCTGCCTCTGTCGCAACTGTATTGGTTACCGGAGCAGTTTCAGCACGTGACTTTGAAAAACAAGGCCATTTATTGATGCCTTATATAATCGTTACCGCTGATAATGTTTCTAGTATTACCCCCGAGCAGCGCTGGTAAATTGCTTGTAAATGGTTGGTAAAATCTAATGGCAACAGCGAGAGTCTAATTCTCTCGCTGTTTTTTGAGATCTCTTATGGCCTTTTTTAAAATTCCTAATTTAGTCATTATCTTATTAACGACAGTAATATTTACCATTTTTGCGTTTACCGCAGATCGTTTTTTAACGCTAGCTAATATTGAAAATATTTTAACCGGTTACTCGTTTTTGGCGATTATTGCGATCGGCCAATCCCTGACCATTATGGCGCGCGGCATAGATCTTAGTGTAGGTTCAACAGTAGCTTTGGCGGCAATGGTGTTGTTTGACGCGACAATGATTTTTGAGTTACCCGGTGTATTCGCTATACTCATTGCTTTAGTTGCGGCCACTGCGGCTGGTGCGCTCAATGGCCTGTTAATTGTCTATTTGCGATTACAACCTTTTGTGGCAACTTTAGCAACATTGGCTGCCTATAGAGGGATAGTTTACGCGATTTCTGGCAGACAGCTGTATCCTGAATTACCAACAAAAGCCGTGACAGATCCTTGGATTCGTTGGCTTGGGGATTTTTTTGATGTCGAACGCGCATTGGGTCTAGGAGACTTTATATCTTTACCTTGGATTCCCATTTCATTTTTTATTCTATTAATTTACGCCATCGCTATAGGGCTACTGCTAGGGCGTACGCGATGGGGTTTAAATCTACGTACTTATGGCGGTAGTCCTGAAGCCGCACATTTGGCAGGCTTGAAAGTAAATCGCTTGGTAATCTCTGTTTACGCGCTTTGTGGATTTTCAGCAGGACTGGCGGGTATTATTTTAGTTGGTCGTTTCACTACGGCAACAGAGGCTTTAGGCTCTGGGATGGAACTGACAGCAATCACTGCAGCGGTCATTGGCGGTACCAGGCTGCAAGGTGGCATTGGTGGTGTGACAGGGCCAGTTTTAGGGGCGTTTTTATTGGGAATTATATTGATAGGCCTGACTTTACTGGAGATCTCTCAGTTTTATCAACAGATTTTGACTGGGGGCATTTTAATTGCAGCGATTGGTTATGATCGCCTTATAGAGAAGAGGAAAGCTGTGTGATGGTTGATGCACTGGCTGCTTTAAATATTTCAAAATCATTTGATGGCTTCATCGCACTAAATAATTTAGATTTCACCTTGCAGTCCGGTGAAGTGCGTGCGCTGGTTGGCAGTAACGGTGCGGGTAAAACAACCCTAATAAAAATACTCACGGGCGCTCATGCACCGTCGACAGGAACTATCAGCATCAACGGTAAGCAATTACCAGGTGGAGACCCTGCTGCGCATATTTCTGGTGGCATATCTTGTATCTATCAGCATACCAGTTTAGCGCCCAATCTAACGGTAGCCGAAAATCTGTTTTTGGGCAACCATCCAACCAATCGCTTTGGTCTCCTCGATAAGAAGGAAATGAAGCGACGAGCACAGCAGTTGATTAAAGATAATGAAACTGATGTCTCACCGAATGATTTAGTGGCAGATTTGCCAACGGTTAAGCAAAAGGAGGTTGAGATATTAAAGGCACTGGCCGCAAACTCTAGTGTTATTTTAATGGACGAGCCAACAGCTTGGCTGTCATTTCCTGAAGTACAGCGATTGCATGACACAATCCGCCGTTTAAAAAAGACGGGTGTAACCATCGTCTATATTTCTCATATGATGGATGAGATATTCCGAGTTTGCGACAATGCCACCGTACTAAGAGATGGCAAACTTGTCTGGCAAGGCTCTGTTGCTGAGACAGATAGAAGCAGTATGGTTCAACATATGTTGGGCGATGGCGGACAAGATACCTCTAATGAACGTAATGAACGGCGCAATGAAGTCGAGAAGGGGCAGAAAACTCTGAGAGTGTCGAATTTATCACGCGAAAATCTGTTTAGTGAGGCTAATTTTTCGCTATATCAAGGTGAAATATTATGCATCACCGGTTTGATAGGTTCTAAGCGCTCAGAGCTTTTGCAATGTCTTTTTGGCGTAGCGCAACCAGATAAGGGGCAGATATTCTTACATGGCATCCCGCAAAAAATCGATACCCCTCGTCTGGCTATTCAACTAGGTATAGGGCTGGTGCCGGAAGATAGAAGGATGCAAGGTCTATTTCTATCGCATTCTATCGAAGAGAACCATGTCGCAGCATCCCTTGGTGATTTCGTTAACCGGGGTCTGTTTAATAGAAAGCGAGTCCGCACTAGAGCGCAAGATACAATTAGGCAGTTAAATATCAAACCAGATGATGTTAAGAAAACTGTTGGCAACTTAAGTGGTGGCAATCAGCAGAAAGTTTTACTGGGAAAATGGCTGGAAACAGCGCCTGATATTTTGATATTAGATGAACCGACAGTAGGTGTTGATGTTGGCGCTAAGAATGATATTTACCAAGTATTGCAAGCATTTAAAGAGGAAGGTGGTGCAGTTTTGATCGTGTCATCAGACGTTGAAGAGGTGCAGAATATTGCAGATCGAGTTCTGGTCATGGCAAATGGCAAACTCAGTGCAAGTTTTGACGCGCAGGCGTTAAGCCATGAGGAACTTGTTGCGAAAATCAGTGGAGAGAGTGTCAATGAGGCTTGAAATAAATAAAAACATAATAGCGCTACCGTTAGTTATTATTGCACTAACTCTTTTAGTAGGTTATTTTGAGCCGGCGTTTTTAACTGTCGATTCCGCTATTGCCGTATTAAGAAGAATGGCAACCATCGGCATTATGGCGGTTGGCATGACTTTTGTGATTATGACAGCGGGCATAGATCTATCGGTCGGGCCAACTCTGGCTTTGTCTGGACTGGTATCGTATTTCACTCTAGTTAGCGGTATGCCCGTTCCTGTTGCAATATTAGCGGGAATGGCATCGGGTATTGCTGTTGGAGCAATTAATGGCATTATAATAGCAGTGGGTAAGCTTCCGGCGATTATTGTAACGCTAGGCATGCTTTCAATTGTGCGAGGCACAGCATTGCTGATTGGTGGACCAACGCTTCACCAAATCAGTGGCCATGAGAGTTATAGTTTCATCGGCTCGGGTGCCCTGTTAGGGCTGCCTGTCTCTATCTGGATATTTTTGTTTATTGCTGCGATCGGTATCTTCATACAGCAGGTAACCAGTTATGGGTTCCAAATTTCTACCCTCGGGGATAATCCTGAAGCATCTCATTTATCTGGTCGTAGAACTCGGTTATTAATCTTTTCTACTTATGTTATCTGCGGATGTTGCGCCGCTATTGCTGGCATTATCGACAGTTCACAAGTTTACACCGCATCAGCGAATTTTGGAGAGTTTGGCACAGAGTTAGATGTAATTTCTGCTGTTATACTCGGCGGTGCAAGTTTATTTGGTGGTAAAGCCTATGTAATAAATACCGTGTTTGGAGTACTGTTTCTGGGTATTATCAATAGCGGTTTAAATATTCTGGATGTGCCCATTGAATCTCAGCTAATGTTTAAAGGGACCTTAATCGTTATCGCACTTGGATTTACTTCTTTAAGCCGTAACTCGAAGTCTTGATAGCGCCTGAATATTGACTCTTTAACTGACTACCAAGATTTTAAGGCTCTTTAGATTAAGGCTCTCTGGGCAAAGATAATTGTTTAAAAGAAATATTCTCGGCTAGCTCTAACATTAGAGACTTGGTTTCCTCAATACTCATTTTCAGCTTTTTAGGGTCTTTAACATCGACTCGTTCAATATAGGGGCAGGTAAGTACGCCAAAAGCATTTCCATCTGTTCCTAGAGTGGCAACAGAGATATCGGTAATGCCTACTAATTGGCCACTATTTGAGATTCGGTAACCTAAGCTTTTTATTACATCTAATTCTGTTCTTAGCTCAGTGCTAATTTTATTGTCTGTTGCTATGTTTTCTGATTTGAAAAGAAGTTTCTCTAAGCCCAGTTGATCTTGAAAGGCCAAAAGTGTTTTTCCTGAGCTCGTACTTTTTAAATCAAGCTCAGCGCCTTCTCTGAGTCGGAACTCCCAGCTAGCAGGACTGCTAGCTTGCGCGATAACTAATGCCTTACCTGCCTCTGGGATAGCAAAGTGGATAGACTGTAGTGAAGTTTCAGCAAATTGATCCATGAGTGGTTGGGCGTGGCTAGTAAGTCTACGCAGGGGTGGATGGGTGGCACCAAGTAAATACAATTTCATACTAAGGACAAAACGATCACCTGTGATATTTCGGTTTATATATCCCCTAGCGACTAACCGCTCTATCATCCGATAAATCTCACTGGGGCTTTTTTCCATTGCTGCCACAATTTCAGAACGAGACATGCCGTTTGCCTGTTGTGCCAACAGTTCTAATATATCCAAACCCTTGTCCAGAGCAGGCGCTCTATAGCGGTCTGGATTGTCTTTTTTGGCCATTTTTACCTCGGTTAATCAGCATCAGTATGTTTCATTCTATTGAACTATCAATGCATTGACAATTCAATCATGCATGAATATTATGTTTAAGTATAAACATAGAATTTGTATTTAAACACATTTGAATTAGCAAAGCTCGTTGGAGAAAGTAAATTGAATAGATTAGACGGAAAAACCATATTAGTAACAGCAGCTGGCAGTGGTATTGGTCGTGCTAGTGCCATTCTGTGTGCTAAGGAAGGGGCGAAAGTATATGCCACAGATGTTAATGAAGACTTTCTTGCAGACTTGGAGGGAGAGTATCCGGATCTTGAGACAAGGGTTTTAGATGTGCGCGATACTACGGCAGTCAATGCTCTGGCCGCGGAAATTCCGAATTTAGATGGCTTATTCAATTGTGCCGGATTTGTTCATCACGGAACTGTACTTGAAGTGAGAGATGAAACTTGGGAAACTAATTTTGATCTTAACGTTCATTCAATGGCAAGACTGTGTCGGGCATTTATACCGGGCATGTTGAAAGAAGCAGAACAAAAAGGCACCGTTTCTATTTTAAATATGGCGTCTATGGCATCATCTGTCAAAGGCTTTATCAACCGATCAGCCTATGGCACGACAAAAGCCGCTGTTATTGGTTTAACCAAATCTATTGCCGCTGACTTTGTCCAGACGGGGCTGCGCTGCAATGCGCTTTGTCCTGGCACGGTAGATACTCCGTCATTACAGGGCAGAATAATGAGCGCTGATGATCCGGTAGAAGCAAGAAAGAACTTTATCGCCCGCCAGCCAATCGGCAGATTAGCGACAGTTGATGATATCGCCCCGATGGTTGTTTACTTGCTTTCTAATGAAAGTCAATATGTTACTGGACAAGCTGTATTGATTGATGGCGGTGTAACAATTTAATCATGGCTAATGATATGCATTGCTTGATCTGCTCTGTGAAGAGGAAGGGACAGTTTGTTTCTGCTGCTAAGCGATGTGTATTGCCATTGTTGATTAAGTTTCGATTGGTAAAAATTCAACCCGATATCGTCAGGATAACTCTATGAAATTACTTGTCGATATGGTTGATATACAAAAATATTTCCCAGGTGTGCATGCGCTTAAAAGTGTGCAATTTGATCTACGAGAAGGCGAAGTACATGCCCTGATGGGTGAGAACGGAGCTGGTAAATCGACACTAATGAAAATTCTCTCAGGTGTTTATCACCGAGACGGTGGAGTCGTGAAAGTGCTCGGCGAGGGGGTGAGCTTTTCAACTCCTAGAGAAGCACAAGATGCTCAGGTTGGCATTATCCATCAAGAGTTGAGTTTGATGAACGATTTAACTGTTGCGCAGAATATCTTCATTGGTCGCGAACCCAGATATATGCTTGGTGTTTTAAACGAAGCCCAGCTGATTAAGGACGCGGAACAGATATTTGAACAAATGAACGTCGCTATAGACGTTCAAGCCGAAGTAGGCTCAATGACCATAGCTAAGCAGCAAATGGTAGAAATAGCCAAGGCACTCTCGTATCGATCTAAAATTTTGATTATGGATGAACCAACGGCTGCTCTGAATGACAAAGAAATCAGAGAGCTGTTTAGCATTATTGAAAAACTGAAAGCCGATGGTGTTGGCATTGTTTATATCAGCCACAAAATGGATGAAATTAAGCAAATATCTGATCGTATAACCGTAATGAGAGATGGCGAATATGTCGGCACTCGAGAGAGTAGCAATACTTCTATTAAAGACATTATCTCAATGATGGTTGGTAGGGATTTGGCACTAGAGGGAACTAAAGTGCCCGACACTTCAGAGGCTGAGACGGCACTAGAAGTACGCTCATTAAAGCTTGGGAAGTTTGTTCAAGACGTCAGTTTCTCGCTTAAAAAGGGAGAGATTTTAGGCTTTTCAGGTTTAATGGGAGCTGGCAGGACAGAAGTTGCACGAGTGATATTTGGCGCTGATAAGCGAGAAAGCGGTGAGATTTTTGTCAATGGCCAACAACGAGAGATCAATAGCCCTAGTGAGGCGGTAAAAGCAGGCATTGGCTATCTGTCTGAGGATAGAAAGCACTTCGGTCTTGTGCTGGGTATGGACGTTAGAACCAATATTTCTTTGGCCAGTATTTTTGACTTTGCTGGTATAGGTGGCATATTGCATGAAGCTTCGATAGGAGAAGCGGCACAAGACTATATCTCTAAGCTAGATATTCGAACGCCTTCAGATAAGCAAGAGGTTAGGCTTCTTTCTGGTGGCAATCAACAAAAGGTAGTCATCGCCAAATGGTTACTTCGTGATTGCGATATTCTTATTTTTGATGAGCCGACCCGAGGTGTGGATATCGGGGCGAAGAATGAGATTTACAAAATTCTTAATGAGTTAGCAGCTATTGGAAAAGCTATTATCGTTATTTCCTCCGAGTTACCTGAAATTCTTAGAGTCAGTCATCGAATAGCAGTGATGTGTGAAGGAAAGTTAACGGGCTTTCTACCTGCGCAATCCTCTCAAGAAGAGATTATGCACCTAGCTACTAAAACAATGCAGTCTTCGACTTTACATGATAACCAAATGAGTGAGATTTCTATATGAGCAATTCAACCATATCCGCTGCGCCAACAGAAGCAGGTTTACTCACTAGCCTTAAGCGGAACCAGCATCGTTTTTGGGCATTTAGCGGGCTAATCATATTGCTCATAGGATTTAGCCTTGCTTCGCCTAACTTTTTTCAGACTAGCAATATTATCTCGATACTACAGGCAACCTCAGTTAACGGTGTTTTGGCGATAGCAGCGACGCTGGTTATTATAACTGCGGGCATTGATCTCTCCGTTGGCACGCTTATGACATTCTGTGCTGTGATATGCGGTGTATTATTGACGAATATGGGATTACCTATGTACCTTGGCATCCCCGGTGCATTACTAGCAGGGTTCGCCAGTGGCGCGTTCTCTGGCTTTTTGGTCGCCAAGCTGAAAATACCACCATTTATTGCCACACTGGGCATGATGTTAATATACAAAGGTTTGTCTTTGGCCATTTGTGCTGGCCGACCTATTTATTTTAATGATACCGAGGGCTTCTCAGAAATATCTACCGGATCATTAATTGGCTATATATTTCCCACTTTACCGATACCTAATGGCGTACTTATCTTATTTCTGGTGGCAATGATTGCCTCTTTCATTCTAACTCGCACTGTTCTTGGTCGCTTTATTTTTGCGCTTGGCAGCAATGAGGAGGCTTTGCGTTTATCAGGTGTCAATATTGATCGTTGGAAGATTATTGTTTATTCGTTGGCTGGCGGTATTTGTGCTGTCGCTGGCGTGTTACTAGCATCGCGGATTAACTCTGCTCAACCTGCTATAGGGCAGGGGTATGAGCTAGATGCAATTGCCGCTGTTGTCATAGGCGGCACATCTTTGAGTGGTGGCAAGGGCACTATGTTAGGCACGGTTATCGGCGCGTTAATTATTAGTGTTGTCGCCAATGGATTACGGATTTTATCAGTGCCTCAGGAATGGCAAATTGTAGTAACAGGCTCCATTATTATTTTGGCCGTATATGCAGATCAGATGCGTAGAAATTAATTTAAAATTTCAAGAAGCGTATTAGCTTTATTGAAGAAACCTGCGTAACGCTAGCAGTAGGGCTACGCAGAAGACAAATAGAGAGTTGAGTGTGTTAACAAATGAAACTCTCGTCATCCATAAAGGAGAAATCATGTTTACTAGAAGAAAAATTATAGGATTAGTGGTTGCAAGTATACTGGCTGGAAGTACGTCATTTGCTAGTGCTGAAGAAAAGCCATATATCGCGTTAATATCTAAAGGATTTCAGCATCAGTTTTGGCAGGCAGTAAAACTTGGCGCAGAGCAAGCGGCCGAAGAGTTGGGTGCAACAATAACGTTTGAAGGCCCAGATGGTGAAGGCGCTGTTGATCGTCAAATGGATATGATATCTGCGGCAATGGCAAAAAGCCCGTCTGCATTGGGCATAGCGGCAATTGATAGCCAAGCAACCGTGCCATTGCTCAAGCGAGCACAAAAAGACGGCATACCTATTATCGCGTTTGATTCCGGTGTTGCCAGTGATATACCACTGACAACAGCATCAACTGATAACTTAGCATCGGCCTCACTCGCTGCTGACAAACTGGCTGATTTGATTGGAGGTGCTGGTAAAGTGGCAATCGTGTCATTTGATCAAACCAGCCAAACTGGCATAGAGCGTCGAGATGGTTTTGTAGATCAAATGAAAGCTGCGCATGCGGGTATCGAAATTGTGGCGATTGAGTATGGGGGTGGTGATCATCTAAAATCAGCCGAGATTACAAAAACGCTATTGCAAGCACATCCAGACCTCAAGGGTATATTTGGAACCAATGAAGGTGCAGCAATTGGTGTGGCTATTGGTAAAAAAGAGTCAGGCTCTGATGTTGTGATTGTCGGTTACGATTCTGGCAAAGCACAGACAGATGCTATTCGTGAGGGTGTGATTGCTGGTTCGATTACGCAAAACCCTGTCGGTATGGGCTATGAGACAGTCAGAGCAGGGATTGCGGCATCAAAAGGTGAAGCAATAGAAAAGCTGATTGATACTGGATTCTATTATTATGACAAGTCGAACATTGATGACCCTGTGATAGCAGCGGTTCTTTACGACTAATTCAGAGAAATAGACAGAAAACTGGTTCGGCAAGATCATTGTCGAACCTTCACATTTAACAAAAAGGACAATACGATGAAACTGTTGCGATATGGAGCAACTGGCTGCGAAAAACCAGGCCTATTAGATGCAAACGGACAGGTTAGAGATCTCTCATCTCATATAGATGATGTAGCTGGCGATGCACTCAATCCAGAGATATTACAAAGATTATCTGAGCTTGATGAGTCAACACTGCCATTGGTAGAGGGAACTGCTCAACAAGATTTGCGCTTAGGTCCTTGCGTAGGCGGAACAGGGAAGTTTATTTGTATTGGCCTTAACTACTCTGATCATGCCGCAGAGTCTGGAATGGAGATTCCTCCTGAGCCAGTGATTTTCAATAAATGGACCTCAGCGATAGTAGGGGCAGATGATGATGTGCAAATTCCGAGAAGCTCGAGTAAAACAGATTGGGAAATAGAGCTTGGGGTAGTTATTGGAAAAGGAGGCAGTTACATTGATGAGGCAGATGCCCTAGAGCATGTTGCTGGTTATTGTGTGATCAATGACATCTCTGAGCGAGAGTTTCAGCTAGAGCGTTCAGGTACTTGGGATAAAGGCAAGGGCTGTGACACATTTGGTCCTACAGGGCCTTGGTTAGTTACTCCGGATGAAATTGACAATGTCGATAACTTATCCATGTGGTGTGAAATAGATGGCAAGCGCTATCAAAACGGCAACACATCAACCATGATTTATAAAATTCCATTTCTTATTTCGTACTGTTCGCAATATATGAGCCTGCAACCGGGTGATATTATATCAACCGGCACACCACCTGGCGTAGGCTTGGGTCAAACACCACCGATTTATCTAAAGGGTGGGGAAGTGATGCGATTGGAGATTGAGGGACTTGGCGTGCAGACGCAAAATGTTCTAAAGGCTAAATCATGACCAAAATTACCAATCTCAAAACAGTAGATATTCGATTTCCAACATCAAAGTCTCTGGATGGTTCTGATGCGATGAATCCGGACCCAGATTATTCAGCAGCCTATGTTATTTTAGAGACTGATGATGAGCATCAAGGACATGGTCTTACCTTTACCATTGGTCGTGGAAATGAAATATGTATAGCCGCGATAGAGGCACTAAAGCCTCTAGTCGTTGGGCTAGATATGCAATGGGTTTCTGAGGATATGGGGCGTTTTTGGCGCTATATCACCTCTGATAGTCAATTACGTTGGATAGGGCCAGATAAAGGTGCTATCCATTTGGCAACCGGCGCAGTGGTTAATGCTGTATGGGATCTATGGGCGAAAATGGAGCAAAAGCCGGTTTGGCAGCTAGTCGGTGAAATGTCACCAGAAGAGCTTGTGAAGTGTATAGACTTCAGATACCTCACAGATTGCATAACCCCAGAGTGGGCGCTGGAGTATTTAACCAAAGCAGCTGAAGGAAAAGAACAGAGAATTGCCATATTAAAAGCAGAAGGCTATCCATGCTATACCACCTCTGCGGGTTGGTTAGGTTATGATGATGACAAGCTCCGGAGACTGTGTAGAGAAGCTGTAGATTCTGGTTTTAAGCACATTAAAATGAAAGTAGGTCAGAGCCTTGAGGACGACATTCGACGTTTGACTATCGCTCGTGATGAATGTGGCCCAGATATCCAGCTAATGATAGATGCTAATCAAGTATGGGAAGTTGACCAAGCCATTGATTGGGTAAAAGAGTTGTCATTTGTTGATCCTTGGTTTATTGAAGAGCCGACAAGCCCAGATGATATCGAAGGGCATCGCAAAATCCGAGAAGCAATAGCCCCTGTGCAGGTTGCAACTGGTGAGATGTGTCAAAATAGAGTGACCTTTAAGCAATTTATCATGCGCGATGCAGTCGATGTTGTGCAAATAGATAGCTGCCGCCTAGGTGGCTTAAATGAAATACTAGCGGTCATGTTAATGGCTGCGAAATACGATTTAAAAGTATGTCCACACGCGGGAGGCGTTGGTCTATGCGAATACGTACAACACCTGTCAATGATCGATTACCTTTCTATAGCAGGTACTCGAGAAGGTAGAGTCATCGAGTTTGTAGATCACCTACACGAGCACTTTATAGACCCTTGTGTTATTGAAAATGCAGCCTATATGGCCCCGACATCGGTTGGATTCTCTATCGAGATGAAACCAGAGTCGATTAAACAATATGAGCATAGCTCTAACGAAGTTGGATTATCTCAATAATCGTTAATTCAATCGCATAACTTTGTTGTCTCACAGAGTACATCTATTATAGAAGGACCTTTACGGCCACTTTCTAGTATATATCTCCTGCTTTTTTGAACAGTATCTTTAGCTTTAGTCACGTCATTTATTGTTCATTGTGTGGGAGTGGTCTGAGAAAAATGTACCATTTAAGAGATATAAACGGTAGCAAGTATCAAGTATTTTTTGCTGTTGCTGCCTACAATATAGATAAAAATTTTGACATAACAAAACTTATGTAACTATAAAGAAATCTAACAATTTGGATCTAATTATCACCATAGGAATAACTACACTTGGAATGCTTTGTACTTGTTATTTGTGGAGTTTTGAGAACGGTGGCAATCATTGGGATTTATTTGGTACCAATACAGAGCGGTTTCTAATGAAGAATGGTGAGAAGCTTAACGTGTTTTTTGCTACGGTAATACTTGTTCCGTTGCTATTTAAACAAGATAAAAAACGATGGATAGCTGCTATTTGCTCGATACCTATCTTTATTGGTATTTTTAGATTAATAAATATATACATAGGGTATAAAATATGGGCTGTTGGTCTATGGTTAATAATTTAAATTTGAAGTTTAATGATTGGCTGTATTTTTATTGTAAGCTTACGGTTAAGATAAATGGATATTATATCTCATACGTTGACAGGTGTTGCTGTAGGAACAGTTGTAGCGACTATTTCCAATAGCTCTTGGAAAAACAAAGCATTAATCATACTTTCTGGTGGATTCGGTGGCACATTACCGGACTTAGATGCTATTTCTTTATGGTCAAAATTTGATTCAACGATTGGTGCACTTTTTGGTCTAAGCCATTCAGGGAAAGAAATATACTTTGGTAAATTTTGGTATTCACACCATGCTGCTTTTCATTCACTTATAGCCCCCATTATTCTGATCCTTATCTATACTTTAGCGAATGTGATTTTGAGAGGAAAACTCAAATGTTCTAACGCTTTAGTAAATGCCAAAAGCAAGTGGTTTCCAACCATAGCATTTTTTCTTGGCTTTCTATTACACCTTTTAGAGGATATGCCCACGCCAGCAAGTGTGTGGGGAGGAGTTAATTTATACTTTCCAAGTAATAACTATGTTGGTGGATTTGGAAATATTTGGTGGTGGAATAATTATGATTTAGTGTTAATAATACTGAGCGTGATAGTAATAAATTTGCTGATAAATATTATTCCCGTTCGATTTTACAAAATGAAAATAATATCTTCTATATCGTTCTTCGCACTCGGAGTGACACTGTTTTTAATTCAAATAAATGTTAGAACAGTCGATTTTTCGTATACAGGACATACAACAAACTATGCCATGTTTGAGTCTCAATCAAAAGCTATTCAGAAAGAAATACTAGGTGATAAAATATTTCAAATTATGACCACTATAGATAATAAAATTCCTTTGAATTTTTAGAGCAAACTTACTCTATTGTAACCATACTCTCAAATAATACAGATCATTCGTAGAGTTTCTTAACCCACTCAAAAAGAATTTTATGATGAGTAACCGCAAGAATGAAAATACAGGTGCTATGCTACTATAACTTCCCGCAGGGCAGTCTCATAGATGTAAGTTTTGATTTCTTTATGAAAAGTGTTAGAAAAAACTAAGTATCCAATGGCAGAGCCAGCTGTCTAGTTGCCGTACGACCATTGCCATTTTGCCACTGCTGAATATTATATCAGCAGTGGTTAACTATATAACTAGTTAGCTTTTCTGATATGCCTTACGATAAATCTTAGTCAGTTTTTGCGAGCGCATATGGTCTGCTATTAAAGAGAATAGCGGTGAGGCGTTTAGCTTTGGTGGTTTGCCTTTGCCCATACGGTGGAGTTGACGTTTGGTGATTGCCATCATGGCTACACTCGCTATGGTCTTGTCTTTCCATTTTATCTCGGGAATGGTTACTCGTGTATCAGGTGATGTCTGCCATAGTTTGGGTAGCTCAGGATTAAAGGCGAGCGCTCTACCTATGCCGACTATCTCAACGCCTTCATCAATCACTTTCTGAGCGATAGGCAGGCGTGTAATGCCACCAGTGGTCATAATAGGCAGAGAGGTTTGCTCAGCAATTTCTTTGGCAAACTCTAGAAAGTAAGCCTCTCTGGCAAGCGTACGACCATCAGCTGTGCCGCCTTGCATTGCAGGGCTTTCATAACTGCCACCGGAGAGTTCCACTAGGTCTATTTTGAGCCCCTCAAGTTGTTTGACAATCTCTAAGGCATCATTGGCATCAAAACCGCCGCGCTGGAAGTCCGCGGAATTTAATTTTACGGCCAGTGCAACACCTGCCGGCAAAGCATTCTTAACGGCTGTTACAATTTCAAAAAGTAGGCGTGCGCGGTTTTCTAAGCTACCACCCCATTTATCTTGGCGCTGGTTGGTTAGCGGAGATAAGAATTGCGAGATCAAATATCCATGTGCAGCGTGAATTTGCACGCCATGAAATCCCGCCTCGGCAGCGCGAGTGGCAGTAGTGACAAAACGCTCAATAACCTCATTAATCTCAGCTTCGGTTATAGCTGTGGGTTTACCAAAAAGATGGCTATGTTTTCCCATATTCAGTGCAATATCTGAAGGAGAGAGCACTTTGCCACCCATTGCAGCGTAAACCTGTCGACCCGGATGATTGATCTGCATCCACATTTTTGCATCGTATTGGGTGGCAGCAGCTACCCATTTTTTAAACGGTTCTAACGGTGTATCAAGCTCTAAGGCAATACCACCGGGACCTGTCATTGCCCTATGATCTACCATTACGTTCCCTGTGATAAACAGACCAGTGCCGCCCTTAGCCCAAGTGTTATAAAGTTGGCAGATTTCCTCGCCAGGTAGATGCCCAGGCGCGGCCATGTTTTCTTCCATTGCCGCTTTGGCAATTCGGTTTGGCAATACGGTGCCGTTAGGCAAGGTAAAAGGGGTGAATATTTTATGGTTCATAGGTTTCTTTAAATTGCTTAAACTTAGTAATTGATTTTCTCTGAGTAAAGTATAAGTTTAAAGTATACTTTAAGGTCAACAGTCGAGATGTTAAATTCTATGAAAAATTAACCCTGAGGATAGAGTAGAAGATGCAAATTGGTGAATTATCAAATATAACCGGAGTAGCGGCCCATACGATACGATTTTATGAAGCGAGGGGCTTGCTGCCAAAGTCCACTCGAGGTAGCAATGGTTACCGAAGTTACGATCAACAAAGTGTGAGATTGCTAACTATTATTCAATGTGCAAAACGGCTAGGGTTTAAGCTAGAAAATATAGCAGAGTTCTTGGGTGATGCTATAACGAGTAATGCTGATGAAAAATTAGATCACGATAAATTGTTACAGAGATTAGATGTGAGATTACAGGAAGTTGATACGTTGATGGCAACGCTAGAAGCACAACGCTCAGAGATTCTGACCTTCAAGCAACAACTGAAAAATAACTTGGAGCAGGGGCAGTGCTTGATATCAATGGAAATATTAGAGACGGCATAAATTGTTGTGCTAGCGTTACAATGCCAGTCTGGATATCAGATAATGCAAAAATTAATGCATGAACGCAAAGTAGTCGCCCAATTATGTTACCTATTTACCAATAGATTATATTATTGTTCCGAAATACAGAACCATTGTTTCAGTAAATAGACAATATTCTTAATCAATAATTATTGATACTCTTTAAGATGTAGCGATATATTCAAGATGTGAAGACCTAACACAAGCGTGCATGCGTTCTTTTCTCGGATATTTAATCGTAAAAGTAAAATGGTATACAAATAGATATAAGGGGAAAAAATGCGTACATTTTTTAAACGGGCCACTATGGCAGCAATGTTGGTAACAGCATCAATTTCTGCGTATGCAGAGGATAAATCATTAGACTTGAAATTTGCGGGAGCATTGGAGTTTTCAGACAAAGGCACACTATTTGTTGGCGATAACTACAATGGCGCGATTTATGCATTTGATATGACAGCCGCTGAACTCGTTAAAGACGTAAAACCAGTATTTATGATGAATATTGATGCACGTATAGCTGAGCTGTTGGGTGTTGGCCCTAGTGCATTGGAGCTCAATGATATGGCGGTGCATCCAGTATCGCATGAAATATTCATTTCAGTGTCTAGAATTGGCAACCATGTCTCGCAGCCTGCGATAGTTAAAGTCACACAAAAAGATGAGCTTGAACTACTAAACTTGGGTGATTACGCATCGACCAAGCAAAGCTTAGACCATTATCCTCAGCAGGACACGACATTTAAAGCTCGCGGCATAATGAAGCAAGAGCCATTGATAAGAGATGTTGCCAAGAGCGCTGTAAAACTAACCTCATTGGCTATTATGGATATGGAATTTCATAACGGAGAGTTGTTTGTTGCGGGGGTAGCATATGATAACTTCCTATCTACTTTGCGTCGCATGCCTTATCCTTTTAATGGCGAGCAGAGCATTGCCGATGTTGAAATGTATCATATTGCCCACGATCAATATGAGACACGCGCACCAATTCGGGCGATGTCTATTCAGAATATTGATGGCAAAGACCAGTTGATTGCCGCTTATACCTGTAGCCCTTTAGTGTTAGTGCCATTGGATGAGCTTAAAGATGGTGCAAAAATTTCTGCCAAGACGATTGCGGATGTAGGTAATGGTCAGCCGGTAGATATGATTCCCTATAATATAAAAGGGCAGGACATGTTGTTTTTGACCAATAACAGTCGTTCTCCTCAAGTAATTCCTATCGCTGGACTAAATGATGCCAAAGGCTTTACTGAAAAAGACTTTGAACGTGGTGGTAAAACAGACTTAAGTCCGAACTTTCCTATAGGGCCTATTGGTGACTTAGTTATGTTTGAAAGTGCTTCTCTGCATATGGCTTTGTTAAGCGATAAGAATTTTGTGTCGTTAACAAGAGACACTAAAACAGGAAGTCTAAACTTAGACTCAAACTCTACATTTTTCCCGAATAGAGTTCACAATCTAGTTGCTGAGTATGATTTCCCACAATACTATGAAAAATCAAGCTATTAAGCTAGAGGCTATCTATCGGCGCTATCAGTTACTGGCAGGTGTTATTATAACCCTGCTAGTAGCAAGCCATATCACCCAAACCGCCTTTGCCAATGAAAGCGGTTTGACACTTCCCAAAAAACCTTCCGAAGCCGTTATCCTTGCATTATCTAGTGATTATTCTCAAAACACAGCTGACGACTTTCTTCGTGTTTTTGTTGGAGATGTTGAAAAATGCTGCGAAGCCAAGAACCCGATAGCAGGTGAGTATCAAGTCGATGCATCCAGCATTCGTTTTGTGCCAAGGTTTGAGTTTTCGGTAGGGCAAAATTATGTGGTGCAATATAAAGATGCGACTAACAGCAATCGCTACCGGTTGACAGCATTTACTATAACGCCTGATAAACCGCCGAGGTTAGCAGAAGTAGTCACAATCTATCCCAGTGGTGAGATACTGCCAGAGAATACACTGAGATTCTATATCCAGTTTTCAGTGCCCATGAAGCCCCATGTTTCGGCAGACTATATCAAACTACGCGATGCCGAAGGCAATATCGATGATGCTGCGTTTATGAAATTTAAGCAAGAACTATGGAGTGCGGATAGAAAGCGTTTGACACTGCTAATGGACCCAGGTCGTATTAAACGCAGTGTCGCTACAAACTTACGCCTTGGGCCAGCATTAGAAACCGGAAAAAACTATACCCTTGCAGTTGATGCGGGTTGGCCAACGGCTGATGGCACGCAAGTTATAGGACACTATTCAAAACCTTTTGGCGTTTCCAAACCACTGCGTCAACTACCCAACATTCAAGACTGGCAAATAGTAACCCCAAGTGTAGGCACCACAGAGCCGCTTAAAATTACCTTTGATCGACCGCTAGATTTTCATTCATTGCACAAGCGCATTCAAGTACACTCCATAGCCAATGAGCGCATTGAGGGTGACGTTCGAGTAAGCAACCATGAAACTATCTGGACCTTTCAACCCGAGCATAAATGGCGGGATAGAAATATTCGTATAACTGTGAACACCGACCTCGAAGATGTTGCCGGCAATAATTTTATAGAAATTTTAGACCACACAGTCAGTGAAGCTGCTGACACAATAGCGCAAAAAATACCTCAACAGACGTTAATGCTGACTTTGCAGTAAACCTCTCAGGTAATCTAATAAGAACTTCGTCTGTAAATCATTTATACATGTCAAATATTGGAAATGGCAGATATCAGAAATACCGGAGTAATAGAGAGGAGGAAAAAGGTGCATTCTATTGCCTATTTGTTATTTAATTCTTGAACACAAAATTTGCTGTGATAATCTACAATGAACTAACTATTCGCAACGAATGTAAGTTAAGTTATTTAACACTTGAAGCAAGGTCTGTCGATGAACCCCTCTCTAATCAGCAACTA
>CAKMZF010000025.1:0-18398 GCA_929200405.1 uncultured Gammaproteobacteria bacterium
GCCATGAATGAAAATTGTTATTAACAATGAGCGAGCCTAAAGGCTTATCTGCACGTCAAGTATTTTTTTGCTTGCTAAGTGGTTGATTTAACATATAAGCCAATAAAAACAAGCACTTAAAAAAATGCAGATATAATCTACATAGAGCCTGAACAGCGATTTAATGGGGGTGCTTTGTTCAAAATCTAGGTTATGCACAGAGTTATCCACAGGTTTTGTGGATTAAAGTTGA
Organism: uncultured Gammaproteobacteria bacterium; assembly: GCA_929200405.1. Classification (GTDB taxonomy): domain Bacteria; phylum Pseudomonadota; class Gammaproteobacteria; order Cardiobacteriales; family CAKMZF01; genus CAKMZF01. Next base: position 233 of record CAKMZF010000025.1, read on the forward strand.
GCGATTTTAACAAGACTTTTGTTTTAATTTGATAACAAAGGTTTAATTTTGTGTTATCTATGGTTTTTCTTTCATGTTTTGCTAAAGTCGATAATCAATTTTTGTGCTTTTTTGTAGCGTTTCCATTGTTTTTTATAGCGTTCTACAATTTCAGGGTCAGGAATTACTGTCAGCAATGTGTTATTGAGTCGATCAACTTCTGAAAGTTTTACTTTGTTTATTGCAACTCCTGCTAGTAGGGCGGCTCCATAGGCTGCATCTGAGTATTCTAGTACTACTAATTGTCTATTTAGCACTGCTGCTAGTGTCTCTCGCCATAGTTTTGAGTGGGTACCGCCGCCTATGATGGTAATAGGGGTGTCTTCATTGTGGGTTATTTGTTGTAGCATGCTTTGCCAGACATCTTTGAGGGCAAAGCATGTTGCTTCGATGATTGCCATCGCGATATCTGCATCATCGTGAATATGGGTAAGCCCTAAGAATGCTGCTTTGACATCGGCACTCCATATCGGGGCACGCTCGCCGAGTATATAGGGTAGGGCAACAATTCCTTTGGCACCTGGTTCAGAGTTTTCCGCGAGTGTAAATAGCTCTGTTGTTGCAGTGTTTTCATCTAGTAGTATTTTGGTCATCCAGCGTAGGCTAGTTGCACAGCTGTTCATGCCCGAGGCGTGATAGAAATGATTTTTTTCAACAGCAGGATAGAGTGACACAGGAGGCTGAGGTGTTGGCTCGTCAGTGGTGTGAAAAACCACTCCTGCTGATGCTATTTTGATAACTGTGGCGTGTGCTTTTGCTCCGATAGTACCCAGCAGTTCTATGGAGGTGTCTATGGCACCTATCGCAACTGGAATATTAGCGGGTAGACCAAACCGTATGGCTGCTTTCTCAGTAATCTTGCCATCTATTAAGGTGCTGTCTTTTATCGTTGGTAGTAGGTTACTAGTTAGCCCTATGCTTTGACATAAATCTTCTGACCATTGCTTACCTAGGTTTTCTGCTAATAAAAAGCCAATGGCATCGCTGCTATCTGTGTGTTTGTTATCGGTTAGCAAAAATCTTAGGTAGTCTTTTGCGGGCAATATCGTGTGGCATTGCTGGATGATATCGGGCTCATTTTCTTGTAACCATAGCAGCATAGAAGCTGTCCAGGTGGCATTGGGCTTATTCATTGCTTTAGCGATGAATTGCGGATTTTCCGCAAGCCGCTCTGCTTGTACAGCGCTGCGTTGGTCACTCCAGAGTATTGCCGGTCTAAGTACAGTGTTATCTGCGGCAAGCAGCACTGGAATATGGGCACCTGCTGTGATCGAAATTGCGATGATTTCTTCTAGGTTTATTAATTGCCCCAGTTCACTTATGGCTTGTATGAGGGCTAACTCCCAGTCTACTGGGGATTGCTCAGACCAGTTTGCCTGCGGATGGTGCGTTTCAATAGAGTGGCGAACATTGGCAATACCTTTTAGGCTATTTGCGCAGATGGCTTGGAGTTTTAAATCACTGGCACCGAGATCTATTCCCAGAAGGTAGTTCATAACTGTAATTTTCGGCTGTTAAAGGGGTTATTTTAACGAAGATACTGCGGTAAATATATGTTTTAATCGCGAGTTATGAGCTTGAATAAAGATGGTGATGTTACCGCAGTACTTTTGGAGACACTCGAAAGAGCACTATAAAAGATGAAGAAATCACTAGACTTAGGAGACTTAGGGTTGGTACATAGTCTAGTGATGTCAAATTGACGAGCTGTTTGTCGCCAATAGCGAGGCTTAACGAGAGTAGTTTGGTGGCTCTCTGGTAATGGTGACATCATGGACATGACTTTCACTCATGCCAGCATTGGTGATTTGGGTAAACTCAGCGGTGTTTCTCATGGTATCAATATCTTTGGCACCACAATAGCCCATGCTAGAGCGCAGTCCGCCCATTAATTGATGAACTATATTCCCCATCGTGCCTTTATAAGGTACACGACCTTCCACACCTTCTGGGACTAATTTATCGCTCTTTGTGCCTGACTGGAAATAACGGTCAGACGATCCCTGAGACATAGCGCCTAGTGAGCCCATGCCACGATAAGCTTTATAGGTACGACCTTGGTATATTTCGACTTCACCAGGAGATTCGTCGGTACCAGCGAGTAAACCTCCAATCATTACTGCATTGGCACCTGCTGCTATTGCTTTGGCAATATCACCTGAGAAACGGATACCGCCATCAGCAATCACTTTGACTGAGGTGCCTTGTAATGCTTCGGTAACATTGGCAAGTGCTGTGATCTGAGGTACCCCGACACCCGCGACGATGCGTGTGGTACAGATAGAGCCGGGGCCAATGCCAACTTTGACAGCATCTGCACCAGCATCTGCAAGTGCTTTGGCGGCGGCTGCGGTAGCGATATTGCCGCCGATAACTTGAATTTCTGGGTAGTTTTGCTTAATCCACTTAACCCGATCTAAAATGCCTTTACTATGGCCGTGAGCCGAATCTACAACCAAGACATCAACGCCGACTTCGGCCAATGAGGCTACACGCTCATCTCCATCGCCCAATGCCCCTACAGCGGCACCGGCGAGCAGTCTGCCTTGGGCATCTTTACTGGCATTTGGGAAATCAGTATTTTTCTGAATATCTTTGGCCGTGATTAATCCGGTTAGCTCAAAAGCATCATTTACAATGAGTACTTTTTCAATGCGGTATTCATGCATGAGTTTTAGTATCTCTTTGTTGTCAGTGCCTTCGGTTGCTGTGACCAGTTTTGCCTTGGGGGTCATTACATCGCCGACTCTGGCACTAAGGTTGGTCTCAAAACGAATATCACGCCCAGTGACCATGCCCATTAGTTCTCCATCATCGACCACAGGAACCCCAGATATTCCCTTGTGCTTGGTGAGGGCAATGACTTCACCAATGGTTGCGGTGCTGTCAATCGTGATGGGTTGACGAACAATGCCTGACTCATGTTTTTTAACTTTCTTAACTTCGCGAGTCTGTGCTTCAATGGTCAGGTTCTTGTGGATAATGCCAATACCACCTTCCTGTGCCAGTGCTATTGCTAATCTGGCTTCTGTCACGGTATCCATCGCTGCCGATAGCAGTGGGATATTTAGGCAAAGTTTTGCGGTCAGCTCGGTCCGTAAAGACACTGTACTTGGCAGCACCTCTGAGTAGGCTGGCAATAATAGAACATCATCAAAAGTGAGTGATTGTTGTACAAGTCGCATATTATTTCCTTCTATTCAGTATTATTTTTATCAACAAATATGTAGTGTAAAGTTCATTATGCCAAAGGATTTATCCGTAAGCCAATATCTTTACGATAAAAGCTTTTTGGCAATGCTAGCCGCTCAACATTTTCATAGGCAATTTGACGGGCGCTAGCTAAATCATCTGCTAGCCCGAGAATGCAGAGTATGCGTCCGCCATTGGTAAGCAATGTAGTTCCAGAATCCTCAGCATTTTCAGTCACCCCTGCTAAGAAATAGGGTGTATTTAGTGCGCTCAGGTTCTCAATAGCAGTGCCTTTGACATAGCTAGCGGGGTAGCCTTCTGCTGCCACTATCACCACACAAGCTGAGTCTGTTTTCCATTGAGGCGTTACAGACTTTTGCAATAGTGAGGACTGAATAATCTCTAGTAAATTACTCTCCAGCAATGGCAGAATGGCTTGAGTCTCAGGGTCACCTAAGCGTAGATTGTATTCTAATAAGTACATGCCTTTAGGGGTAACCATGAGGCCGAAGAATATAAAGCCGGAGAAGGCAAGGCCATCAGCTGCTAGTCCAGCTGAGGTTGGTTGTAGAATCTGTTCATCAAAAATCTGCTGGTAGTCATCGTTCCAAAAAGGATGCGGTGTCACGACACCCATACCACCGGTGTTTGGTCCGGTGTCATTCTCATAAGCCTGTTTGTGATCCATTGCCGATTGCCAACCAACAATGTCGGTGCCACTGCAAACGCTTAGTATGGAGATTTCAAAGCCTTCTAAATATTCTTCAATAACCACTTCATTGCCAGCGCTGCCAAAGGTTTGTTCTACCATAACTTCACGCAAGGCTGTGTTGGCCTCTTCACGGTTTTGACAGATGATAACGCCTTTGCCCGCAGCTAAGCCACTTGCCTTAATAACGATGGGCATTTGTTGCTGATCTAGGTAATCTTGTGCTTGCTGATAGTCATTGAAATTCTGATATGCCGCAGTTTTAACACCATGCTTTTGCATGAAGTCTTTTGAAAAAGTCTTCGAAGACTCTAGCTGTGCCGCCGCTTGATGTGGCCCAAATATGGCGAGATCTTGTTGCTGAAATTGATCGACAATGCCCTGAGCTAGTAAATCTTCAGCACCAACAATGGTGAGATCAATGCTTTGCTCTTTTGCGAAGCTGATTAATTCGGGGATGCTTTTATTGCCGATATTGCTGCCCAGTTGACTAGTACCGGCATTACCCGGTGCAAAGAATAGCTCAATGGCGGGGTTATCTTGTTGTAGCTTCCAGCCGATGCAATGTTCTCGGCCACCAGAACCTGTGATTAGAATTTTATTGCTCATCGTGTCGCTGCCTCATCAGATTTTTCTGGGGTTTGTGAGTGGGTTTGTTGTATGCGTTGTGCCAATAAATTAACCGCACGGGGAAGCAAGGTGTGTTCTACCTGATTGACGCGAGCTGCCAGAGTCTGCGGGGTGTCATCGGCATGCACAGGGCATTGCTGTTGCAGTAAAATATCGCCACCATCTATAACCGGCGTGACAAAATGCACTGTCGCGCCACTAATAGATTGCTTGTCTGCTAATACAGCCTTATGAACATGGTGTCCCCACATGCCTTTGCCCCCATAAGCGGGCAGCAGAGAAGGGTGTAGGTTGATGATTTTACCTTGCCACCGTTGGCAGAAATCAGCTGATAAAATACCAAGAAAACCCGCCAGTACTATGGCATCTACTTTCTGATCTAGTTGATTAATTACCGCTAAAAACTCGGCTTCAAAGTTATTTTTAGTTGTTTGCAAAAAAGGCAGCTGATAGGTCTGCGCATGTTGTTTTGCGCCACAATCTCGGTCTGCCGCCACAAAGATAATTTCGGCCTCTAAATTTCCTGCCTGTTGCTGTTCAAGCAAAGCTTTTAAGTTGGAGCCTCCACCGGAGACTAAAACGGCTAGCCGTGGTGTAGACATACAGCCTCGTCGGTTGCTTTACTGGTCATTTCACCCAAAATAAAGGGTGCCTCACCAGCTTGTTGCAGTGTCTGCATAGCAAGATCAGCATCGCTTTGTGAAACAATGACACAGAAGCCAACACCCATATTGAACGTGCCCCAGAGGTCATCTTCGCTTAAATCAAATTGTTGTAAAGCTTGATAGATAGCTTGCTTGGGAACAGAGGTGGTGTCTATTTTTGCGCTAAGTGAGTCTGGGAAGCTTCGAGGTAGGTTTTCTGGTAAGCCTCCACCGGTTATATGTGCCATGCCTTTGACGGTAATTTTTTCGATTAGTGCCCGTATCGGATTAATATATAGTCTGGTTGGCTCTAGCAATAGTGATGATATGGACTGTCCTTCTAGCTGCTGCTCAGTATCTGTGAATAGCTTTCTGGCCAGTGAAAAACCATTACTATGAAGTCCGCTGGAGGGCAGGCCAATGATTACATCTCCTTCGCTTACTGTGGTACCGTCAATTAAGGCGTCTCGTTCAGCAACGCCAACACAGAAACCAGCGATGTCATAGTCATTGGGTTGATACATGCCCGGCATTTCTGCCATCTCACCGCCGATAAGCGCAGTGCCGGTCATTTCACAGGCATGTGCCATGCCTTCAATAATCTCAGCAGCGGTTTCTGGGTTTAGCTTGCCGCAGGCAAGGTAGTCTAAAAAAAACAGTGGTTTAGCACCGTGACATAAAATATCGTTAGCACACATTGCAAAGCAGTCTTGACCGATGCCGCTGAGTTGCTGCTGTTGCAGGGCGAGCAGCATTTTGGTGCCAACGCCATCGGTGCCGGATACCAGCACAGGGTCGTTGTATTTCCCTAGGGCGAAGAATGCCCCAAAGCCTCCTAGTTCATTTAACACTTGTGAATTATGGGTTTTTTTCACGGCCGCGCCGATTCGCTTAACGGCAGCATAACCTGCTGCTTTATCTACGCCGGCTTGTTTATAGGCATCACTCATAAGCTTGTTCTCGTCTGTCTAGGTACTGTGTTGTTAGGCGCTGTGGTTTTGAATATCTATCACTGAAGAGTCATCAGCGTCAGATTGATCTTTGGCAGCATCAGCGCGCAAATGCTGTAAATTCGCCAGATATGTTTCGCTAATGTCACCCGTTAGATAGTCGCCATTAAAGCAGGAAGCTTCTAAATCTTCGATATGTATATTGTCTCTATCAGCTTTGTCTAAAACGGATTTTCGTAAATCTTCTAAATCTTGAAAAATAATGCCGTCAGCACCGATAAACTCACCAATTTCTTCTTCACTGCGGTTGTGGGCTATAAATTCATCTACCGCTGGCATATCGATACCATAGACATTTGGGAAGCGAACTGGCGGTGCGGCGGAGGCAAAGTAGACCTTTCGTGCCCCTGCATTTCTTGCCATCTCAACGATTTGTTGCGAGGTGGTGCCACGAACAATAGAGTCATCTACGATCAATACGTCCTTGTCTTCAAACTCGATTTCAACTGGATTAAGTTTTTGGCGCACAGATTTTTGACGCATTTTTTGACCGGGCATAATAAAGGTACGAGCAATATAGCGGTTGCGGATAAAGCCTTCGCTATAGGGGATATCAAGATTATGCGCCAAAGAGAGTGCAACAGTTCTGCTGGTATCTGGAACTGGGATCACCACATCAAACTTGACGTCGCTCCATTTGTCACGGATAAGTTCCGCGAGGTATTTACCCATGCGCAGGCGAGACTTGTGCACCGAGACACCGTCTATAGTGGAGTCAGGTCTGGCAAAATAGACATATTCAAATAGGCAGGGAGCCAATTTAGGGGCTTCGGCACATTGCTGAAAATGGGCTTCACCATCAAGGGTGATATAAACCGCTTCACCTGGTAAGATATCTCGCACAACTTCAAAATCTAAGGCGCTGAGAGCAATGCTCTCAGAGGCGACGATATATTCATTTTTGCCATTTTCATCAACGCGCTTTCCTAACACTAGCGGCCTAATGCCTAGAGGGTCTCTGAATGCCACCACGCCGTATCCTGTGATCATAGAAACCACGGCATAAGCACCTTTTACGTGCTGATGAACGCCACTAACGGCGGCAAAAACATCTTCTTTTTCGACCGATAACCGACTTCTGCTTTGCAATTCATGGGCAAAGACATTGAGCAAAATTTCTGAGTCTGAATCTGTATTGATATGGCGTCTGTCGAGTTTAAAGAGCTGGGCTTTTAAGTCTTTGGCATTGGTTAGGTTACCATTGTGGGCAAGACTAATGCCAAAAGGAGAGTTGACATAAAAAGGCTGAGCTTCACCAGACTGTGAGGAGCCAGCGGTGGGGTAGCGCACATGACCTATGCCAGCATTGCCGAGCAATTTGCGCATATGTCGGGTGCGGAAAACATCTCGCACTAGGCCGTTGTCTTTGCGCATGGCTAATTTCTTGCCATCGTAAGTCACCATGCCAGCGGCGTCTTGGCCACGATGTTGAAGCATGGTTAATGCATCAAATAGAGATTGATTTACAGGAGAGTGCATCACCAGTCCGACAACACCACACATATCAATTCGCCTTTGTTGTTATTCTATATTGCTTGGAGACCGTCAAGGCAGCAGGAGTTAGCATTAGGAGATACCTTCATTAGTGACGCGTTTAAGCACTTCAAGATAGGCCTCTTCCACACCACCGAGATCGCGTCTGAAGCGGTCTTTGTCAAGTTTCTCTAGGGTGTCAGCGTCCCATAGGCGACAGGTATCAGGTGTTATCTCATCTGCAAGCACCAGCTCGCCTTTGGCATTGCGACCAAATTCGATTTTGAAATCAATTAAGATTAAATTGGCCTTCAACATAATATCTTGGAGCAGAGTGTTGATTTTTTTGGTGACCTCTAGTATCTCCGCCAACTCTTCATAGGTTGTAGCGCCAATTGCCACGGCATGATGATCGTTGATAAGGGGATCGCCCAAGGCATCGTCTTTATAGCTAAGCTCAGTGATTAGGTTGGGTGGAACCGTGCCTTCCTCTATGCCCAATCTTTTTGCCATACTGCCAGCAATGCGGTTACGGACGATCATCTCCAAAGGAATAATAGTCACTTTATCGCAGAGTTGCTCTCGGTCACTGAGTTGCTCGCGAAAATGAGTGGCGATGCCTTGTTGCTCAAGAATTTTATAGAGGAAAGCGGTGATTTGATTATTAACAACTCCTTTGTTGCTAATATTACCACGCTTTTCTGCATTGTAAGCAGTTGCGTCATCCTTGTAATAGAGAATCACCGCATTGTCATCATTTGTCGCAAAAACCTGCTTGGCTTTGCCCTCATAGAGCATTTCACGTTTTTCCATGGCTTATATCCTTACCTATAAAATAGTTGTCAATACTGAGTCGCTGAGATCTACTCTCGATTATTGTCGGCTACTGCTTTGCGGTGAAATAGTTCACCCCCTGAGAGAAGATATCATGGGCGCGAATATCGGGAATATTTTGAAATAGCAGTCCATTTCGATCAGTGCTTATCACACGTTCAGGGTGTGCCATACGGCCTAGTACTTTACCGCAGGGGCTTAGTAAGCCTTCTATCGCAAAAGCAGAGCCATTAGGGTTATCTGGGTATTGTTTAGTCGGTTTACCGTTGCTATTACAGTACTGTAAGGCTATTTGCTGATTCGCTGCTAAGTTTTGTGCTAGAGCATGGTTCAGAGAAATACGCCCTTCACCGTGAGATAATGGCACATTGTATTGGTTGCCTACTGTCTCATTGGCAAGCCAAGGAGACTGATTGCTAGTAACCCGAATATTTGCCAGTCTGGAGACATGACGACCTGCGGTATTGTAAGTGAGCGTGGCGTCTGTCTCTTGACGTTCGGTAATTTGGCCGTAGGGGATAAGTCCAGATTTAATTAGTGCCTGAAAGCCATTGCAAATGCCGAGTACCAGACCATCCCGCTCAAGCAACTTATGCACCTGCTCAGTAATAGCAGGGATGCGCAAAAAATTAGCAATAAACTTTCCCGCACCATCTGGCTCGTCTGCTAAGCTGAATCCGCCTGATAGCATTAAGATATGACCTTGATTAAGGGCTTTTTCTACCGCGTGAGCAGACTCTGCTAGAGCATCGCTATTGATATTGCGTATTAACAAAGGCATGACAGTAGCGCCAGCGCGTTCAAAGGCTGCGGTGGTGTCATACTCACAATTTGTACCTGGGAAAATAGGTAAAATAACCTGTGGTTTGGCTGATGCAGTTAAAACTGCTGGTGCTAGCGTTGGTTGATTTGTGCTGGCTTTATTTGTCTCGGCAGTAGCTTGCAAGCTTTCTGGATCAGCGATATCGTTATCATCAGTTATAGGCTCAGGATATAAGTCTGTTAACGCTTGATCATTCAATTGACTGATAATAGTTAAGGGCAAAGTAACGTTATTAATCGTTGCTGTCGCTGTATTGCTGGTTTGTCCTAACCGAATTATATTCTCTGGGGTATTATCACCTTCAAAATTTAGCTGATTTGAAGCGATGATAATGCCAGCATATTGAGGCGCCAACCAATTGATGTCGGTATTTGCTACGCTAAATCCAACTTGGTTGCCCATTGCCATTTGACTGAGTGCTACGACTATACCATTATCACTAACTACTCTGGCAGCTGCGAGCGTTTGCTTATTAACTTGTTGATGTAACCATAGTAATTGTGTTTTATAACTAACAAGATCAACTGCTTGTCCATCATCACTTACTGGGCAGGGTAGCCAGTAGAGGGATAGCTCAGATTCCGCAGGTAAAGTTGCAGAGACTACTTTGTCAGTGTCTGCGACACCTACTGCAAATGAGATAAGCGTAGGTGGTACATCAATATCTTGAAAGGTACCAGACATGCTGTCTTTGCCACCAATCGCCGCATAGCCCAAGCCCAGCTGAGCATCTAAAGCGCCGAGTAGTGAAGCCATTGGGATGCCCCAACGCTCAGCATCTTCACCTAATCTGCCGAAGTACTCCTGAAAGCTGAGCCAGATATGATCTAGTTTGGCGCCGGCTATTATGACTTTTGCTATCGACTCAACAACAGCCAACTGCCCTGCCTGATAAGGGCTTCGCATCGCTAACTCAGCAGAGAATCCATAGCTGGCTAAGGTCGTGATCTGATGATTGTGTAGGAATGTTTGTGCAGAAACTTGTTCTGGGCTTAGTTGATGCTTTCCACCAAAAGGATGTAACACGGTTGACACGCCAATACTGGCATCAAAGGACTCTGCAAGCACTCTTTGACTGGCATTATTTAGCTCGGTCAAAGCCGCTTTCCAAGACTTATCGGTAAGAGAGTTATTTACTTCGGCTACTAATGAGGTAGTGCTGGTCTGTATCGATGTCTTGATTTGACGTGGTGCACCGTTGGTATTTAGAAAAGCTCGTGAGAGCTCAACTATCGCTTCACCGCGCCAGTAGATTCGCATGTAACCGCTGTCGGTAACCGTGGCGACTTGGCAGGCTAGTAAGTTTTCAGCGTTTGCCATTGCAATCGCTTTGTCTTTGTCTTTGGCTTCAATAACAATCGACATGCGTTCTTGAGACTCAGAAATCGCTAATTCCGTGCCATTAAGCCCTGCATATTTAGTAGGTATAGTATCTAGGGTAATATCTAAGCTTTCAGCCAGTTCGCCAATGGCGACAGAGACACCGCCTGCACCAAAATCATTGGATTTTTTGATAAGTGCTAAAAACTCAGGATTTCGGAAAAGTCGCTGAATTTTACGTTCCTCAACGGCATTGCCTTTTTGAACCTCAGCAGAGAGTGAGCTAACACTATCTTCGGTATGTGCTTTAGAGGAACCGGTAGCACCACCAATTCCATCACGCCCAGTTTTGCCACCAAGCATAATAACGACATCACCAGGAGTAGGGCTTTCACGTCTGACTTCAGATTGTTTAACACCTGCAACAACCATGCCAACTTCCATACGCTTGGCGCGGTAATTCGGATGGTAGATTTCTCTAACTAAACTGGTTGCGAGGCCGATTTGGTTACCATAGCTGCTATAACCATGTGCCGAATCACGGCAGATTTTGGTTTGCGGTAACTTGCTGGGCAATATTGGGGCATTATTGCTTTGGTAGCCTGCGCCAGTAATGCGCATGGCTTGGTAAACATAGGCTCGCCCTGAGAGAGGGTCTCTAATAGCGCCGCCAATACAGGTGGCAGCCCCCCCGAAGGGGTCAATTTCAGTTGGGTGGTTATGAGTTTCGTTTTTAAACATCAATAACCAAGGCTCAACCTCACCATTGTTAGAATTAGCGACTTGAATCACTACCGAACAGGCATTGTCTTCTTCCGAGTCTTCTAACGCCGCTAATGCTTTATCACCTTGCTGCTTTAGGGCTTTGGCAGCGATAGTGCCAAGTTCCATTAGGCAGATTGGTTTTTGGCTATTGACGTCAGCTCTGAGCGTTAAATAGCGCTGCCAACTGGCTGAGATATGTGGGTTTGTCGCGGAATCTATCTTGGTATCGGTAATTTCTGTAAAAAAAGTGGTATGGCGACAATGGTCAGACCAATAAGTGTCTAGTACTTTTATTTCAGTTTCAGTTGGTTGGCGATTTTGGTCGGTAAAATAATGCTGAATCAGTTCTAAATCTGCTAAATTCATAGCTAAGCCATTATTAACAATAAAAGACTCTAAATCACTTTGACTAAAATCAGTAAATCCTTGATAGCTTCGCACGGCATCAGGTGTTGTAAGAGCTGGCTGCTCTAGGGTCGCTAATTGCTTTTCTCTGCTTTCAACTGTGTTGATAACGGTTTGTTTAATCGCGTTGATAATATCCAGATCATCATTAGTCGCATTGGCAAACAAATAAAGCTCAGCGGTGCTGATAGAAATATCATCTGGAATATCAGAGGCGGGTAGCATTAACTCTAAGCACTGCTGCACTGCCGCACTTCTGCTATCAAACTGGCCTGGCAAAAGCTCTACGGCAAAGTGAGGTTGCTCGCTGGGGTATACTGTAGAAATGGTATCGGTAACTGAGTCACCAATAATGCTATCTGACAGGGCGGTGAGTATTCTTTGGTTGATAGAGAAAAGATCATAAACCAACCGGATATCAGCTTGGTCTAGAATTTGTTCGAATCGTTGTTGCCGGTCTGGCGAGAAGTTTAGGTGGGAGAGTTCATGGCGCAGCTGCGTAATCCGCGCAGAAGCGAAGGGGGGTTTCTTTTGCACATATAATCGTGCATGCATAGTTGACTCTCCCGTCTATGACCATCAATATAGCATGGTGCTAGTTGACTGAAATTTTGCGCGTAGTGTATTGAAATAATATTAAGAAGCAAGGGCAAAATTGAAAATAACGAGGCCAACTTTTGCTTTGTATTGTGACACTATTGTATACATATTTTCTTAGCGATTTATTATTATAATTGATTCATATTTTGATTGTTTTTAAGAGACAAGTATGCGCTGTAGTAACCTCATGGGAATATCGTTATGACACGATCTATGTTAGAAATTATTGATGTCGGAGCACTATTTGATAGTGGCTCGACATTGGCAGAAAGAAGAGCTGTTGGTCAAAAAATGGTATCAGCAGCAGAGTCGTTGGGTTTTTTGCTTATTCAGAACTATGCCATTCCAGCGGCTGAGATTGATACGGCCTTCGCACAGGCAAAAATTTTCTTTGCCCAACCTATGGCCTATAAAAAGCAGATTGATATTAAGAATAGCAGCTGTCATCGGGGTTATTTCAGTATTGGTTCTGAAAATTTAGATCCGCAGAAGCAAAAAATCGGTGATTTCAAAGAGGGTATGAAAATAGGTCAAGACTTGGCGCTAGATCATCCGCTGGTTAAGGCAGGGTTGCCTTTACATGGCCCAAATCAATGGCCAGATGATGCTGAATTTGTGGCGGCGATGCAGGGTTTGTATCAGACGCTTAGCGCCGCAGCACAAACCTTGCTTAGGGGGATTTCCTTAGGCTTGGATTTGGCAGAGGACTATTTTGATAAAGCCTTTGCGCTGCCTATGGCAACCTTGGCACCGCTGCGCTATCCTTCAAAACAACAACAATCTTCTCAACAAGATGCTCTAGAAGGTAATGAATCTCTGGGAGCAGGCGAGCATACTGATTTTGGTTGTTTGACATTGGTTATGCAGAATCAGATAGAAGGCTTGCAGGTGAAGACAGTGGCGGGAGAGTGGATAGATGTGCCTTTTCTTGAGGACACTATCGTGGTGAATATTGGCGATATGTTGCAGCGCTGGAGCAATGATAGATTACGCTCTACTTGGCACCGAGTAGGCAATCCTGCAGCAGTGGATCGCTATAGCATGGCTTTTTTCTATGAGCCGGAACATGGCACACTTTTAGATTGCCTTCCGAGTTGTCGATCGGCTGAAAGACCTTTTCAATATGAGGTTGTCACGGCATTGGATTATTTGCTAAAGAGAATAGAGGAGACCTTTAGCTACTATAAGAAAAAGCGCTAGCGACTGAGAGTGTTGAGCGGCTATTAGCAGTTGGTTTATTCGGGTAATAATCCCGCTTTGTCTTCCCATCTGTTGATGACGATAGCTTCGTCGGCTTTGTTGGGTGGCAGTCTGGTGGACTCGATAACCTTGCCATCAGAATTGGTGTATTGATATAACTTTACCGGAGAACCGGGCAATATTTCACGCATCCAATTTGGGGCATAGGCTGGATTTGTTCCCCAGTAATAAAGCATGTAGAAAGCCGTTAAAATTAGCAGAATAAAAAGCCATTTGATTTTGCCACCACTTCTTCTCTGTGGTTCGCTAAAACCACCATAGCTGCCCAAATTTTGCTGTTTTCTTGCCATTTTATTTTCACTTGTCTGTTGTTGGCTAAATTTTATCATTCCAAAGCGCAGACAGCTAGCCTTTACGATTCTGTGCTTAGATCTCAATGTTGCATTGCTGAAAGAGCAATGCAACATTGAGAGTCTTGATGATATTAGTTATCGATCAAAATCAAATAATTTTTTAGCGACTACCTGCTCGATAATGGTTTCAGAAACCATAGATTCCCAGCCATCTTCTGAATTAGAACGGCCATTGATAATGCCTTCTCTAATCTTGCTGCCGTTACACTTCATGTACTCTTGAGTATATTCCTCAAGGGCTTTAAGGCGATTATTTACCTTCAGATAATCCAATAGCGGTTGGGCCGTCTCATTGACCTTGGCTTCGTTTAGGGTAACTAACTGGCCCTCTCTATTAATAACTGGGTAGACGTATACGAAGGTGTTGTCTGGAAACAGTTTGCCAAAAGCCTCTAACATACCGCCTTCTAGGCCTTCATAGTATTTGGTATCAAATAAGGTGTCGAAATTTCTGACCGATAGTGCGATGCCAATGGCTTTTTGTGTGTAACGACGCAAATAGGCGCGTAAACGGAAGTAGCGAACATAGTCAGAGATCATTACTGTAAAGCCCAAGCTATTGAGCAAGTCTATGCGTTTTAGGTAATCATCATCTGGACTGGTGTTGTCTTGTGTGATGGTGTTTAGGGTAATTTCAGCAAGAGAGATGACTCTGTCATTGCCAATCTCTTTTTTAAACTGTTTATTGGCTGAAGCCATCATGTCTTCATTGACCAAGTTCACTGGTCTAAAGTTACCACGGACCACCATTACCGGTTTTTTGTAAAACAACTCCGCAGGCACAGCAACGCCTTGGCTTCCATTGTCATGGTCTGGGGTAAATATAATTGCTCTGGTTAGCCAGCTGTGAATAAGGTGTAAATTCAACAATCTGTTATCTAGGTCATCAAAGAATGGGCCGCTGAAATTGATAAAATCAATCTCTATCCTGTCTTCGGCAAGATCATCTTTTAGACTTTCAATGAGCCACTTGGGATTTTGCCAGTACTTAAAAGCCCCATAGATTAAGTTGACGCCGAGAATGCCGAGAGCTTCGGCTTGTCTAGGGTTAGTTCTATCCAGCATGCGCACATGTATATGGATATCTGATGGCTCTGCGCTAGGATGTAACTGCAAGCGTATGCCGACCCAGCCGTGACATTCGTTATCATTAGAGTAGCTTTTAGCAGCTACTGTCGCAGCATAAGAGAAAAACTGAGTAGTATTGGGACGGTCTGCACGCAAGCTTTCGGTAAGGGTTTGGTATTCGGCATCTACCATCTGCTTCATTCGATCACGAGAAACATAACGACCAGCTTCACCATAAAGCGTATCACTGATTTTTTTATCATAAGCAGAAACCGCTTTGGCGATAGTGCCTGCAGCCGCACCCACGCGAAAGAAAATTCTAGAAACCTCTTGACCAGCACCAATCTCTGCAATAGTACCGTATTTCAGGCTGTCTAAGTTGATTGCTAATGCTTTTTGTTCTGCGGAGAGAGATTCTCGTTTTAACATATATATTACCTTTGTTTGATGGTTTGCTAGGTTGACTTGCTGCTAAGCGTTAGTTTATGGTGCACACCTGCATTTAATAATAAAAAATCTCGTTTGAGATAATTGTATTAATATGGACTGAGAATAAACATACCTGCGGTGGAAATAATGTCAACAGCATTAGAAGAATTGGAAATAAAATTAGCGTTTTTAGAGAATACCGTGGAACAACTGAGCCAAGAGATAGCGGCTCAACAACAGCAAATAGCATTGATGGAGCGGTTAAATAAAGAGCTGATTTCTCGTGTCAAAGGGTTGCAAGATGCCAGTGGCATTAATAGTAGCGAGAGTGGTGGATTTTTAGAGCCTAAGCCACCGCATTATTAGTATTAACAAAACCTTAGCTTATTAGAGCCAAGGTTCGGTAAGTATAAAGCGGGGTTAAATTTTTTCTAAGCTCTTTTCATAGAGCTAAAGAACTCTTCATTGGTCTTGGTGTTTTTTAATCTTTCAAGTAAAAACTCCATTGCAGGAATGTCATCCATAGGATGTAGAATCTTACGTAAGATCCAAACCTTCTGTTGTTGTTCTTCGGTCATTAACAATTCTTCACGACGAGTACCAGAGCGTTTGATGTTAATAGCAGGGTAGATGCGCTTCTCTGCAATATCGCGTGACAAATGCACTTCCATATTACCCGTTCCTTTGAACTCTTCGTATATTACATCATCCATTCTAGAGCCAGTTTCTACTAAAGCTGTCGCGATAATTGTTAAACTACCGCCTTCCTCAATATTTCGTGCGGCACCAAAAAAGCGTTTTGGTTTATGTAACGCATTGGCATCAACACCTCCGGTTAATACTTTGCCAGAAGAGGGGATAACCGTGTTATAAGCACGAGCCAATCGAGTGATAGAATCTAGCAAAATTACGACATCTTTCTTATGCTCAACCAAGCGTTTGGCTTTTTCAATCACCATATCTGCGACCTGCACATGGCGTTGTGCTGGTTCATCAAAAGTACTGGAGACCACTTCGCCGCGTACAGAACGCTGCATCTCAGTAACTTCCTCAGGGCGCTCATCAATCAACAAAACAATCAGATAGCAATCTGGGTTATTGTGAGTGATGGATTGGGCGATATTCTGCATCATCATCGTTTTACCAGCTTTAGGTGGTGAAACTACCAAACCGCGTTGGCCTTTGCCGATAGGGGATGCTAAATCAATAACTCTTGCTGTTAAATCCTCAGTACTGCCATTGCCTAATTCCAGCTTAAAGCCTTCATTAGGGTGGATAGGAGTAAGGTTTTCAAAAAGAACTTTATTGCGGGACTTCTCAGGTTTGTCGAAGTTGAGCTGGTCTAATTTGAGTAGCGCAAAATATCTCTCGCTATCTTTAGGTGGGCGAATACGCCCTGAAATAGTATCACCGGTGCGTAAATTAAAACGTCTTATTTGGCTAGGAGAGACATAAATATCATCAGGCCCTGCCTGATAAGAAGAATTTGGAGATCTTAAAAAGCCAAAACCATCGGGTAAGATCTCTAATACACCATCTCCATAAATATCCTCACCTTTTTTAGCATGAGATTTTAAGATGGCGAAAATCATATCCTGCTTTCGCAGTCTGGTTACATTTTCGAGTTTAGATTTTTCGGCGATTTCTGTTAGTTCAGCAGCAGAGAACTGCTTCAGTTCAGTTAGATTCATAGATTATAGGTTTTCGTTTGATAGTTTGTTTGTAGTAAATACAGAATTTTAAGGTTTGAATTAAGAGACGAAGTATTGGAAGCCGTTGAATAATCTGGCTTTCTGAAAATGTATGGATAGGATTATATAAACGCAAATGGCTATTGTCTAGTAAAAGCTGAACAAAAAAACGCCAATAACTCCAGAACTAAGCATTATACGAAAGATTATATGGCGATTTATTTAATGTTATTAACATATTATCGACTATTTATAGTATGACTATGTAGAGACTGATCTACAGCACTTACTTAATTATATGATGATAATTGGTATGAAAATAGCGGAGATTAGCGCGAACAGGTTAAAAATCTGTCGTGATTTAAGATGCTATGAATGAATTAGATGAATCAATTGAACTTTGTGACTGCTTAGACAGCAGTCACAAAGTTCAAAGCCTTTGGCCTAGATATTGTCATCAATAAATTTCATCAACTGACCTTTATTCATCGCACCAGCAGCTTGGGCTTGAATCTCACCATTTTTAAAGATAAGTAGCGCAGGGATGCCACGAATGCCGAACTGAATCATTAGCTTTTGATTGGCGTCGGTGTCAATTTTACAAATTTTGATTTTATCACTGACCTCATCCGCCATATCATGTAAGACAGCGCCCATCATTTTGCAAGGCGCACACCATTCCGCCCAAAAGTCGACTAATACTGGCTTATCAGCTTGTAGCACCTCTGCTTCAAACTCACTTTCATTGATATTATGTATTGCATTGCTCACGGATGTCTCCAAGAATTAATATTTAGTCAGCGGAGCATAGCATTTTTTTATTATAAATTCAGTATGTGAAAGCTGAAGGTTTTATGTTTACTTGTCAAATTGTAGTCATACTAACTATTCGACAGAATTGTATAGTGGTAAAGCGTTTTG
>CAKMZF010000025.1:18498-24573 GCA_929200405.1 uncultured Gammaproteobacteria bacterium
TTTGATCTATGAGCTGCTTTAGCTGGGGCAGTATCAATGATATTGATTTTTTCCTGGATTGTGCTGAGGTCTAAAAAGTTTATTTCTCTGTGATACTTCTGTGATATTTGGTGATAACCACGTGAAGTTTAGTCCCTAAACTACAAGCATAAAAACAGGATATACAGTGCAACAGCGTCAAGCAAAGGTTGACTGCTTATCCAATAAAAAGGATTAACGAACACAGGACGACCACCATGAAGTCAACACACTATTCATTTGATCATGCCTTATCTTTGCGCAATATTAACTCTGTAAAACCAATCAGCACTCGTTTTATCTTTGATACTACCCAGCTCCAGAGCTTATCGGTGGAAGATCAAAAACGTTTTATTCAGTTTGGTCAGGGAGTATCAAAAAGACTGCCGTACCATCAACTACATAGTGCTTTTGAGCAGCAAGCGATACAGATACCTAATGTTACCGCTGCACAATATGGTGATCAGAGTATTAGTTATCAAATGCTAGATCAGCAGGCTAACTTCCTTGCTATGAAACTTCGCAGTAATGGAGTTCGAAATGGAGATAATGTTGGTTTATTTCTGAGCCGTTCTATCGAAATGTTGGTTGGCATGATCGCTATATTAAAAGTCGGTGCAGCTTATGTTCCTCAGGATATTCGCCAGTCTCCAAAAGCAAAGCTGACTCATATTATCGAGCAAGCAAACACGCAGGTAATCTTAACTACTTCTACTCATGCAGACGCATGCCCAAAACCAGCAGGTCATGTTGTTTTAGAAATTGACCAGGTAATGCATGAAGGAGAGACTGCATGGAACGACAAAATCACTACACTTCTGCCTAAACCGGATATCAGACCTGAGCAAACCTGCTTTATTTTGTTTACCTCTGGTACCACTGGCAAACCAAACGGCGTGCAGGTCACTCACCAAAATGTCTGTAATATCCTACTGACTTCTCCGGGTAATCTGGGCATAAAATCGGGAATGAAGGTCGGCCAAATTCTTAACATCGCCTTTGATATGTCAGCATGGGAAATATGGACCTGCCTGAGCCATGGCGCAACTTTACTGATTCGCGGCAAGAGTATTGCCGAAACTGTGAATCAATGTGATGCTGTGATCGCAACACCTAGCATATTGTCTGAACTAGACATTGACCAATGCCAAAACATCAAAGTCGCTGCGGTAGCAGGCGAACCTTGCCCGCGTCCATTAGCAGACAAATGGTCAGCCTTTTGCAACTTCTACAACTCTTGCGGTCCGACAGAAACCACTATTATTAACACAGCCGTGTTGCATACCTCAGACAAAGATAAATTAACCATCGGTTCGCCTACACCCAATAATACGGTTTATGTTTTAGATGATAATTTACAGCCATGTGCGATAGGCGAAACGGGCGAGATGTGGGCTGGTGGTGATTGTGTGACAGCTGGTTACTTAAACAATCCGGAGTTAAATGAAGACCGTTATCGCAATGATCCATTCCTTAGCAATGGTCGTAAAATGTTCCGCACTCGTGACCTTGGTCGTTGGACAGATGACGGTGAACTAGAGCATTTAGGTCGTACTGATGACTTAGTCAAAATACGCGGATTCAGAGTAGAGCTAGATGCCGTTTCAAGCGCTCTTGAGTCGGTGCCTGAGTGCCAGCAAGCGGTGACATTGAAACAAGATAATCGTAATTTAGTTGCCTTTGTCACCCCAGCTACGGTGAACGAAATGCAAGCGAGAGAAGCAATTAGAGTCGATCTGCCTTACTACTATGAGCCTGCGAACATCATCGCTGTAGATAGATTACCCATGACTCCACGTGGCAAAGTAGATAAAAAGCGGCTGATGGAAATGGCAATGCGTAATAATGAACGTAAAGGTGAGATCTTAGATCAAGTCGACCAAGAAAACCAAGCGTTAAGCAATGATGAAGTAGGGGCAGAATAATGACACATACACAGGCAATATTTACCGAGTCGACTATGAAAAGCTGTGATGATTCGCATTCCTTAGCCAACACCAAAGCAGCGTCAAAGCTTGACGTAGTACCAAAAGCAATACCAGTTTCCGTTGAGTTGCCTCCTGTAAAAAGCCGTTGGTGTGCGTTCTGGGCTAGTGAAACGATGATGGAATATCATCGTTTATTTACTCTCGTTATTCTAGTCAATGTAGCTCTACTAGGTTACGGTCTTACAAATGGTCAATGGTGGCAGTCAGCCTCTCAAACGCTACCTATTTTGGCAGATATTGTGCTGGCAAACTTCGCTATCGGCATATTGATTCGCCAGCATTATGTCGTCAACTTACTATTTTGGTTAGCTACTCGAGCCCCTGTGAGTTGGCCGATAGCTATTCGTCGCCGTCTGGGAAAAGTCTATCACTTTGGTGGTTTGCATAGCGCTGGCGCAACTGCGGGTAGTCTTTGGTATGTAGCTTTTTTAGGCACTGCTGTTTGGTCTTGGAATCAAGGTAGCAGCGAAGTTAGCATGCTCAGCCTACAGATTAGCGCTGTTTTAATGCTTATGTTAGTCGGCATCATCTCACTAGCATTACCGCAAGTTCGCTCTCGTTTTCACAATCAGTTTGAGCTAATGCATCGGCTTGGTGGTTGGTCTGCTTTACTATTATTCTGGGCGCAGTTTCTCTCATTTACTTATGACAGCAGCCAAGCTGGGGCCTTTGCTAGTAATATTTTTAGCGCACCGGGATTTTGGTTATTAACACTCATAACCACTAGTGTAGCCCTACCTTGGTTACGTTTAAAGAAGGTTCCTGTAGAATTAGTCAAACCATCAAATCACGTTGCTTTAGCCAAATTTGACTACGGGGTCACGCCATTTGCAGGTTCTTCTACCGCACTAAGCCGCAGCCCGTTGACCGAGTGGCACTCTTTTGCCAACGTTCCGTCGCCGGACTCACCTGGGTTCAGACTCACTATTTCCCGTGCTGGAGATTGGACTGGACAGTTCATCGATGATCTACCTTCTCATGTTTGGGTCAAAGCAATTCCAACCGCAGGTGTCGGCAATATTGACCAACTGTTCAAGCGCGTCGTTTGGGTCGCCACGGGCAGTGGTATTGGCCCTTGTTTACCGCATTTGTTAGCAGGAGAAACACCGTCTAAACTTGTTTGGTCCACTCGCACACCACGTAAGACTTATGGTGATGATTTAATGGATGAGATCTTGTCCGTCCAGCCTGATGCAATCATCTGGGACACTACCGAAAACGGTAAACCCGATATGGTGGAGTTAGCATGGCGTGCTTATCAAGAATTTGATGCCGAGGCCGTTATCTGTATTGCCAACCAAAAGCTGACTTGGCAAGTTGTGACTGGATTAGAGAGCCGTGGCATACCTGCCTATGGTGCAATTTGGGACTCTTAATATTGAATACCTTATTAATCTCATATAGTTGTTAGTTGGGAATTATTTCGATTGAGTGAGTCACTTTTAGACATTCAATGAATTCAATCTGCAATTCTTAACTTACAGCTAAGTAAAAATACGAATTTGAAAGAACAAAACTCGGACATGGAACATGACGGTATTATTCGAAAAACACGGTAACGTTGGGTTATTGAAACTGAACCGCCCAGAAGCATTAAATGCCCTTAACGGTGAAATGATTGAAACATTAGTCTCAATG
Source organism: uncultured Gammaproteobacteria bacterium (assembly GCA_929200405.1). GTDB lineage: Bacteria > Pseudomonadota > Gammaproteobacteria > Cardiobacteriales > CAKMZF01 > CAKMZF01. The sequence goes on from CAKMZF010000025.1 coordinate 22,143, forward strand.
GCCGAAGAGCTAGACCAAGATCCGAGTATTGGTTGCTTGGTCTTAGCGGGTTCTGATCGAACTTTTGCTGTAGGTGCTGATATTAAAGAGCTGGCAAATAAAGACTATTTACAACTGGCGAGTGAAGACTATTTCTCTATTTGGCGACGTTTTACAGAGTTGCGGATTGCCAAAATAGCTGCTGTATCAGGTTATGCACTTGGCGGTGGCTGTGAGCTAGCGATGATGTGTGACACTATTTATGCCTCAGTAACTGCCCAATTTGGTCAGCCAGAAGTCAAGCTTGGTGTCACGCCTGGCATGGGCGGAACTCAACGGCTGACACGGTTAATAGGTAGGGCAAAAGCGATGGACATGATATTAACTGGTCGCACCATCGCAGCAGATGAAGCCGAACGTAACGGCCTTGTAGCGCGCGTTTTTTCCGCTGATGATTTACTGCCAGAAACATTGGCAATCGCCCAGTCCATAGCAAAGTTCAGCACCACAGCGATAATGGCAGCCAGAGAGATGATAGAACAAGTTGATGAAATGCCCCTTTCAGCAGGCATCCGTTTTGAACGACGTACGTATCATTCATTATGGAATACGCCAGATTTACAAGAAGGCATGCAAGCGTTTGTAGAAAAAAGGCCACCTAATTTTTCTAGCTAAAACTGGTAAAAACTATAACTAGAGCATTAGTAGAGTGCCAGTAAAATACGGCTTAAATAGTTTTTAGTGTTTTAATTACATAAATATAATTGACTAAAAGCACTAGAAATAAGAATAATGACAAACGAAAAGTAGCTTTTTAAAGCGGAGAACAGTTTGGAAAATAAAAAAATATTGATCGTTGAAGATGAGGTAGAAATAGCCGATATACTCAAGCTTCACCTGCAAGATTTAGGCTGCGAGGTCGTTGCCGTGCATGATGGTAACAATGGTATGGAAGAAGCTAGTAGAGAAGGGTGGAACTTAATTATATTAGATATCCAACTTCCTGGGCCTAGTGGTTTAGACATTTGTCGTAGTATTCGTCGCCAGCAACAGCACATTCCTGTCATCATGTTAACTTCTCGCTCCACTGAACTAGACCGCGTTATCGGCCTAGATCTTGGTGCAGATGATTATATCACCAAACCTTTCAGCATATTAGAAATGCTTTCTCGCATAAAAGCACTATTCCGCAGAATTGATAATCTAGCAATTGCTGCCGCAGAGCAAAAAATTAGTCAAACCAATCAAGATAATAAAGGCATGATTAAAATAGGAGAACTGTGCATAGATGAGCGTTCTCGCTGTGTTTGGTTAGCCGGTAATAGCATAGAACTAACGGGCAAAGAGTTCGATCTATTACTACACTTTGCACAACATCCAGATCGAGTCTTTCGCCGAGCTGAACTGCTAGACAGTGTTTGGGGGTACGGTCACGAAGGTTACGAACATACCGTGAATTCACACATCAACCGATTGCGCGCAAAAATAGAACCTGCAGAAGATAACATCCGTTACATAGCTACCGTCTGGGGCATTGGCTACAAAATGCTACCAAACACCGCAGAGGTCAGCGAAGCATGAAAACTCTATACGCCAAAATTGCCCTAGCATTCATGCTCATTGTAACCCTACTAGTTAGTGCCATGCTGACATTTAGCTACTATTCAATGCAGCAATATCATGAAGAAATTACTCAAAAGCTTAACCAGCCCATCGCCATGTACGTCGGCGATAAATTTACTGAGCTGCGACAACAAGTTGGTAGCGAAGCTGCTATTGAAGAGCTGGCAAACCGTGCCATGACTGTTAACCCAACAGCGGAAATCTATTTGCTTGATGATCAAGGTCACATACTTTCCTCGGGTTTACCTGCTGATGTCCGTCAGCTTAGCAGCGTAGATATCTCCTTAGTGCAGGAGTTTGTCAGCGGTAATGGGCATTACCCATTGAGAGGTGATGATCCACGTCACGCACAACAGCAAAAAGTATTCTCAGCGTTTGAAGTGGCGCTTGCGGATGATAAAGTAGGGTATATCTACGTCATACTCGGAGGTAAAACCTTTCAGACCCTAGCTGACAATATATTAGGTAGTTATGTAAGCAAAACCGCACTATGGGGAGTGTTAGGCTTGCTATTCAGCAGTATATTAGCTGGGTTACTGGTGTTTTCTCAACTAGTCCGCAGACTCAAGAGCCTGACAGACGCCATGCGCCTATTCTCAACATCTCCTAGCGAAAATGATACTCGAAACACTAACAATAACGCAAATAGAAAAGGGAGAAATCAGGTCACGATAAAAGATAGTCTAGTCACAACATCAACCGTACCCGTCATACCAGCCATACCGAAACTAAGCTTCCAAACCAATGGTGATGAAATAGATCAACTCTCACAAGCTTTTACTGGTATGGCAGGAACCATCAGACAGCAAATGCAAAAGCTAGAAGAAAC